>DBCH01000080.1 GCA_002292955.1 Microbacteriaceae bacterium UBA963
TTCGTCACTCGTCACTCGCGCGTGGGTCAGACCGACCGTGGCACGAAGACGGGTGGCATTGAGACCGTCGAAGCCCCCCTCCACATCTCGAACGTCGCCGTTGTCGACCCCGAGACCAAGAAGCCAACGCGCGTTGGTTTTCGCGTACAGAAGGTAACGAAGAACGGGGTCTCAAAGACCACGCGCGTTCGTTACGCCAAGAAGTCAGGTAAGGATCTGTAATGACTGTTACTGCCGCCGCCGCTGGCAAAATCCAGCCGCGCCTTAAGCAGAAGTACCGCTCCGAAATCTTGCCGGCCCTGGCCACTGAGCTCGGACTCAAGAACGTGCACCAGATTCCTGGGCTCACCAAGATTGTGGTGAACATGGGTGTGGGTGAAGCAGCTCGCGATGGCAAGATCATCGACGGCGCCATTGCCGACATCACGGCCATCACCGGCCAGAAGCCCATGATTACCAAGGCACGCAAGTCGATCGCTCAGTTCAAACTGCGCGAGGGCCAGCCCATTGGCGTGCACGTCACCCTTCGCGGTGACCGCATGTGGGAGTTCCTCGACCGCCTTCTGGCGCTCGCTCTTCCCCGTATCCGTGACTTCCGTGGCCTCTCGCCCAAGCAGTTCGACGGCACGGGAAACTACACCTTTGGCCTCACGGAGCAGTCGATGTTCCACGAGATCAACCAAGACAAGATTGACCGAGTGCGCGGTATGGACATCACCGTCGTCACCACGGCCAAGACAGACGACGAAGGTCGCGCGCTGCTCACAGCACTCGGCTTCCCGTTCAAGCAAGCCGTAAGCCAAGAAGACAACTAAATACTCAACCACCACAGGTCGTCTCCCTTGCAAAGGAGTCGAAACCTGGTGAACAAAGGATAAAAACTAGATGACGATGACAGATCCGGTCGCAGACATGCTGACCCGACTGCGCAACGCCAACACCGCTCACCACGAGCAGGTGTCAATGCCGCACAGCAAACTCAAGACGGGCCTCGCCGAGATTCTCAAGCGCGAGGGTTACATTGCCGGTTGGGATGTCGCCGACGCACGCGTAGGCAAGACACTCACGCTGAACCTCAAGTTCGGCCCCAACCGCGAGCCGTCGATTGCCGGCATCAAGCGCGTTTCAAAGCCTGGACTGCGCGTGTACGCGCGTTCGACCGAAATCCCCAAGGTTCTTGGCGGTCTCGGCGTAGCCATCCTGTCCACCTCCTCGGGTCTGTTGACCGACCGTGAGGCCGAGAAGAAGGGCGTGGGCGGAGAAGTACTCGCCTACGTGTGGTAGTCGGACATGTCACGTATTGGTCGTCTTCCTATTGACATCCCCGCGGGTGTCACGGTCACCGCAGATAACGGCGTTATCGCGGTCAAGGGCCCCAAAGGCGAGCTGTCGCTCACCGTTGCGAGCCCCATAGAGGTAGCGATTGCCGATAACCAGATTGTTGTCACGCGGCCCGACGACGAGCGCCTCTCGCGTTCGTTGCACGGACTCACACGAACACTCATCAACAACCAGATCATCGGCGTGACCGAGGGTTACACCAAGGGCCTTGAGGTCGTCGGCACGGGTTACCGTGTCGCCGCCAAGGGATCATCTCTTGAGTTCGCCCTGGGTTACTCGCACTCAATCACGGTCGACCCGCCCGCAGGCATCTCGTTCACGGTCGAAGGCCAGAACAAGATTCTCGTGAGCGGTATCGACAAGCAGGCTGTGGGAGAGGTTGCGGCCAACATCCGTAAGCTCCGCAAGCCTGAGCCCTACAAGGGCAAGGGAATTCGTTACGAAGGCGAAGTTGTTCGCCGCAAGGCCGGAAAGGCTGGTAAGTAGCCATGGCACTCGGAGTTCGAGGAAAGAGTAAGTCGGCCGCACGCGACCGTCGCCACACTCGTTTGCGCAAGAAGATTGAGGGAACGGCAAGCCGTCCCCGCCTGGTGGTTACCCGTTCGGCCCGCCACGTGTTCGTGCAGGTTATCGACGATGCCAAGGGTCACACGCTGGCCTTCGCCTCGACCCTCGAGGCCGATATGCGCACCTTTAGCGGTGACAAGACCGCTAAGGCCAAAAAGGTCGGTGAGCTCGTTGCCGAGCGCGCCAAGAAGGCCGGTATCGAGTCCGTGGTGTTTGACCGCGGTGGAAACAAGTACGCCGGTCGCGTTGCCGCGATTGCCGACGGTGCCCGAGAGGGAGGACTGAGCCTGTGAGCGAAGAAATCGAAACCCCAGAAGTGACCGAAGAGGTTGCTGCCGCCCCGGCCGCCGTTGACGCAGTTGCTGATGCAGCCGTGACGACGGATGCCGCAGAAGGCGCCGAAGCTGCTCCGGCAGCAGAGAGCGCCGACAACCGAAACGAGCCTCGTGAGGCACGTCGCGGTTCGCGCGAACGCAACCCCAACCAGGGCCGCAACAGCCGCGATCGTGACGCCGAGAAGAGCCAGTTCCTTGAGCGCGTTGTCACCATCAACCGCGTTTCCAAAGTGGTCAAGGGTGGTCGTCGCTTCAGCTTCACCGCGCTGGTCGTTGTGGGAGACGGTAACGGCATGGTGGGTGTGGGCTACGGCAAGGCTAAGGAGGTCCCCCTGGCTATCGCCAAGGGTGTCGAAGATGCCAAGAAGAACTTCTTCCGCGTGCCTCGCGTAGCTGCCACGATTCCTCACCCCGTCCAGGGTGAGGCCGCCGCTGGTGTGGTGCTCCTGCGTCCGGCTGCTGCCGGTACCGGTGTTATCGCCGGTGGTCCGGTTCGTGCCGTACTCGAGTGCGCCGGTATCCACGACGTGCTGAGCAAGTCGCTGGGTTCGTCGAACACCATCAACATTGTTCACGCCACCGTGGAGGCCCTCAAGCAGCTCGAAGAGCCGCGCGCCGTGGCCGCTCGTCGTGGCCTCGATTTTGATCAGGTTGCTCCGGCTCGCCTCGTGCGCGCCGAAGCCGAGGCCCTCGCGGCGGCAAAGGATGCCGCCAAGGCAACCGCTGCTGCCGAAAAGGCCGCTGCAAAGGCAGGTGTCTAATGGCTGCTCGTCTCAAGGTGACGCAGATCAAGTCCGTAATCAGTGAAAAACAGAACCAGCGCGACACGCTTCGCAGTCTGGGCCTCAAGCGCATTGGCGACATTGTTGTCAAAGAAGATAGCCCGGTAAACCGTGGCTACGTGCGCACCGTGGCTCACCTGGTGAAGGTCGAGGAGATTGACTAATGGCCGAAGAAAAGAAGCCCGCCGCTAAGGCGGCAGCCCCCAAGGCTGCCGCGGCCAAGCCGGCTACCGAGAAAGCTGCCGCCCCCAAGGCTGCTGCTAAGCCCGCAACCGCTAAGGCTGCTCCGGCGAAGGCCGCTGCACCGAAGGCCGCTGCCGCCAAGCCCGCGACCGAGAAAGCTGCCGCTCCGAAGGCTGCTGCTGCCAAGCCCGCTACTGAGAAGGCCGCTGCGCCTGCCTCAGCCGCAGCGAAGGCTGACGCACCCAAGGCCGAGGCGCCCAAAGCTGCCGCTCCGAAGGCTGCTGTAGCCCCAAAGGCGAAGGCCAAGAAGCCCGTAGCTGAAAAGCGCGATCAGGTCATCAAGGTGCACCACCTCCGTCCCGCCGCCGGATCCAAGAAGCCGCGCACCCGCGTGGGCCGTGGTGAAGGTTCAAAGGGTAAGACGGCTGGTCGCGGTACCAAGGGAACCAAGGCTCGTTACCAGGTCAAGATTGGTTTCGAGGGTGGTCAGATGCCCCTGCACATGCGCACCCCGAAACTGCGTGGATTCAAGAACCCGTTCCGCGTGGAGTACCAGGTGGTCAACCTCGACAAGCTTGCCGAGCTTTATCCCTCGGGAGGAGAGGTCACCATCGTCGACCTCGTGTCGAAGGGTGCCGTTCGCAAGAACGAAAAGGTCAAGGTTCTTGGCAACGGCGACATTGGGGTTAAACTCAATGTCACCGTAGACAAGGTCTCGAGCTCAGCTGAGCAGAAGATCGTCGCCGCCGGCGGATCCGTCAAGTAGACCCGACCACCTTCTCGCTCGAAAACGGAGACATATCGTGTTTAGCGCTATCGGACGGATTTTCCGCACACCCGACCTGCGACGCAAGATTGCGTTCACGCTGGGAATTGTTGTGCTGTTCCGTCTTGGTTCGTTCATCCCCAGCCCGTTCGTCGACTTCTCGAACGTGCAAACGTGTCTGGCCGCAAACCAGAACACGTCGGGTCTGTACGAGCTGGTAAACCTGTTCTCCGGTGGTGCTCTCCTTCAGCTGTCCATTTTTGCTCTCGGAATCATGCCGTACATTACGGCGTCAATCATCATCCAGCTGCTCCGTGTGGTGATTCCTCACTTTGAGGCTCTCCACAAGGAAGGCCAGGCTGGCCAGAGCAAGCTCACCCAGTACACGCGCTACCTCACCATTGCCTTGGGAATTCTGCAGTCCACCACGCTCATCACGGTGGCTCGCAGTGGTGCCCTGTTCGGCAACTCGTCGGAGCCGGCTTGTGCGCAGTTGCTCACCAATGAAGCCTGGTACGCCATTCTGCTCATGGTGATCACCATGACCGCGGGTACCGGTTTGATCATGTGGATGGCCGAGCTCGTCACCGAGCGCGGTATCGGCAACGGCATGTCCTTGCTCATCTTCATCTCGATTGCGTCCATCTTCCCCACGTCGATGGGCTCGATCTTCGCCAGCAAGGGACTCAACACGTTCCTGATCGTTCTCGCCGTGGGTCTGGTCATCGTGGGACTGATTGTGTTCGTGGAGCAGTCACAACGGCGTATCCCCGTGCAGTACGCGAAACGTATTGTTGGTCGGCGCACCTACGGCGGAAACAACACGTACATTCCGCTCAAGGTCAACATGGCCGGTGTTATTCCGGTGATTTTTGCTTCGTCGCTGCTCTACCTGCCGGCGCTCATCGCGCAGTTCAACCAGCCGGCCGCCGGTCAACCCGCCGCAGAGTGGGTGACGTGGATTACCAACAACCTCGTCACGGGTGACAGCCCCATGTACATGGCGCTCTTCTTCCTGCTTATCGTGGGCTTCACGTACTTCTACGTGGCCATCACGTTCAACCCCGACGAGGTTTCCGAGAACATGAAGCAGTACGGCGGCTTCATTCCGGGTATCCGCGCGGGTCGCCCCACAGCCGAGTACCTCAACTACGTGCTCACCCGCATCACCCTTCCCGGTTCGCTCTACCTCGGTCTGGTCGCGCTCATCCCGCTGGTGGCGCTCACGCTTTTGGGAGCCAACACCAACTTCCCCTTCGGCGGAACGTCAATTCTGATCATCGTGGGTGTGGGTCTCGAAACCGTAAAGCAGATTGACTCGCAACTGCAGCAGCGACACTACGAGGGTCTTCTCAAGTGACGCGCCTGCTCCTCGTCGGCCCGCCAGGCGCCGGTAAGGGTACGCAGGCCGCGATTCTTGCCGAGACATACGGCATCCCCGCGATTTCTACCGGGGATATCTTTCGAAGCAACGTTGTGAACGGAACGCCCCTGGGGCTGCAGGTAAAAGCGATTATGGAAGCCGGTGAGTACGTTCCCGACGACCTCACCAACGAGATTGTGGCAGCTCGGTTGGGCGAGACCGACGCCCGTGCCGGGTTTTTGCTCGACGGCTATCCCCGCACCCTCGATCAGGTAAACGAACTCGACCGCATTCTGTCCATCGACCACGCGGGCGTCGACGCTGTCGTTCTCCTCGAAGCCGAAACCGACGAGGTGGTGGCCCGCCTCCTCAAGCGCGCTATCGAACAGGGTCGAATCGACGACACCGAAGAGGTGATTCGTCACCGCATGGATGTCTATGCCGAGCAGACATCGCCCATCATCGCCGTATACGACAAGCGCGACCTCGTGGTTCGCGTGAACGCCCTCGGCGCCGTCGACGAGGTCACGGCGCGCATCGTCGATGCACTGGCTCAGCGCAACATCTCGGCTGTCTAGCATCCCCGTGTTCGCACGCGCCAACTTCTACAAGTCTGCCGAAGAGATTCGGCTCATGGTAGAGCCCGGATTAGCGACCGCCGCCGCTCTCGACGCCGCGCGCGCAACGATTGCTGTGGGCGCGACCACGCTGGAGGTGGATGCCGCGGCCGAGCGCGCCATCGTGATGCACGGCGGATCGTCGAACTTCAAGCTGGTGCCGGGGTACCGGCACACCGTGTGTGCGTCGGTCAACGACGAGGTGGTGCACGGAATTCCCACGGCCCGCGCGTTGGCCGCCGGCGATATCGTCTCCATCGATGCCGGTGCCATTCTGGGCGGCTGGAACGGGGATGCCGCCATAACTGTTGTCTTGCCGGATGCCTCCCGCCCGGAACTCGTTGCCGAGCGCCAAACCCTCTCGGCGGTGACGCGCGGTTCGCTCTGGGCGGGCATCGCACGACTGGCCAGCGCCAAGCACCTCAACGAACTGGGTGACGCCATCGAGGGCTACATCGAAGACGAGGGATCCCGGCTCGGCCACGAATTCGGCATTCTTACCGAGTATGTGGGTCACGGCATTGGACGTTCCATGCACGAGGATCCGCCGGTCTTTAACTTCCGGGTCAAGGGCAAAGGTCCGGACGTGAAACCGGGACTCGTTGTGGCGATCGAGCCCATGGTCACGTGGGGGAGTCCGGAGACCAAGGTGCTCGACGACGGTTGGACGGTCTCCACGGTTGACGGGCTTTCCGCCTGTCACTGGGAGCACACGGTTGCCGTGCACAAGGACGGAATTTGGGTCACCACGGCGGCCGACGGTGGAGCCGCCGAGCTTGCCGACTGGGGCGTCACCCCCGTTCGCCCTGCCTAGCCTCTTCTTCAGGGTCGCGCGAAAGTCGTCTCGATTGGCGCGCCGGCTGTATACCACGTAGTATTAACCCTTGGTGTCTATTGGCATGCCTGCCGGCGTGTCTGAAGACGTCCGGTTCGCAATCCTGCGGACACGCACGACCAGAAGCACGATGCAAACGAAGTGAGTGTATGGCCAAGAAAGACGGCGTTATCGAGATCGAAGGCTCGGTTGTCGAAGCGCTGCCCAACGCCATGTTCCGCGTGGAGTTGACCAACGGCCACAAGGTTCTTGCCCACATTTCGGGCAAGATGCGCCAGCACTACATCCGAATCCTCCCCGAGGACAAGGTGATTGTGGAGCTGAGCCCCTACGATCTCACACGCGGTCGCATCGTCTACCGCTACAAGTAGCCCCCGGGCCACCAACAGCGACTGGAAAGTAACGGCCGGCCCGTGAGGGCAGGTACGAGGACAGCGAAAAGGAAACATCATGAAGGTCAACCCCAGCGTTAAGAAAATCTGTGACAAGTGCAAGGTCATCCGTCGCCACGGCAACGTTATGGTCATCTGCGAAAACCCTCGCCACAAGCAGCGCCAAGGCTAGTACCCCACACACTTACCCGCACGACCCGCAATTGAATAGATACGAGCACATCCACGAACTCGCGAAAGCGAGGGACACCCTGGGACAGAGGCCCAGGCACCGGATGCGCCCCACACCTCTGATAAACACACAGGAGAAGCCACCATGGCACGTCTCGCCGGAGTCGACATTCCACGCGATAAGCGCGTTGAAGTCGCCCTTACCTACATCTACGGCGTCGGCCGTACACGAGCAAAGAAGACGCTCGTAGATACCGGCATTAGCCCCGACATCCGGGTCAAGGATCTGACCGATGAGCAATTGATTGCTCTCCGCGACTACATCGAGGCCACCTTCCGCGTTGAGGGTGACCTGCGACGCGAGGTAGCAGCCGACATTCGCCGCAAGGTTGAGATCGGAAGCTACGAGGGTGTTCGCCACCGCAAGGGCCTGCCCGTTCGAGGTCAGCGCACCAAGACCAACGCCCGTACGCGCAAGGGTCCGAAGCGCACCGTTGCCGGAAAGAAGAAGGCCAAGTAGCCGCTCGGCTCGCCTTCATTCAGAACAGGTTTTAGGAGAAGCACATGGCTACACCAAAGTCCGCGGTCCGCAAGCCGCGCAAGAAAGACAAGAAGAACATTGCTGTGGGCCAGGCCCACATCAAGTC
>DBCH01000044.1 GCA_002292955.1 Microbacteriaceae bacterium UBA963
CTCGCGCCGAACGAGCGTGTAGCCATCGCCCAGCTCCTCAATGTTGTCGGCGAGCAGGCGCTGAAGGTGCGCCTCCACGCCGTCCTTGATGAGCCCGGGATCCTCGCCGAGTTCGTGCTCCAATTCGCCATGGATCTCGTGGATGGCCACCACGAGCATGTCGGAGGTCTTGGCCTGAGTCACTTGCCACACCTGCGAAACGCCTTGAGCAACAAGGTCGGCATCTGGTTCGTGGACAGTGAGAAAGCACGGCGGCGACATCCAGTTCAGCGGCTTGTACGAACCGCCATCGGAGTGCACGAGAAGGCTGCCGTCCTGCTTGAGCATCAGCACGCGTGTAGCCAGCGGCAAGTGCGCGTTGAGGCGCCCGCTGTAGTCCACCGAGCACGTGGCGATAACGAGACGCATGCTAAGCGCCTCTGCCTAAGACAAAAGAGACGAGTTGATCGGGCGAGTCCACACGTGCGATAGCGAGGTCGAACTCTTCTGCGCGCGCGTATCCCCACGAAACGAGAAGGGTAGGCACCCCATGAACTGCCGCCCCTTCGATGTCCCACAGGCGGTCGCCCACCATCAGCGGCGCGTGTTCCGACGACGTCTCCATCTGCCCGAGAGCGAAGGCAACAACGTCGGCCTTTGAGGCACGCTCGGGAGAAGCCCCCACGACTGCGGCGAAGAACTCACCGATGCCAAAATCTGCGACGATGCGCTCGGCCTCGCCCTGCAGCTTGCTCGTGGCGATGGCCAAGGGAACGCCGTGGGCCTGAAGTTGCGCCAGCGCCTCAGGTATTCCGGCGAAGAGACTCATGTTCTGTAATCCCTCGCGAGCGACAAGTGAGCGGTAGAACGTAACCGCTTCCTCGATGAGATCAGGTGGCAGGTAGCCACTCAGCGCCTGTGGCGTCGGGGGTCCAATCAGGTGGCGAAGTTCCGTCTCGGCGGGAGGCTCAACATCAAAATGGCGCATGGTGTCGCGCAGCCGACTCATCACGGCAGGTGCCGAGTCGAGAAGTGTTCCGTCCATGTCGAACATAACGGGTTGCCACTTACCACCGGCCGAGGGTTGAGAAAAAGAAGCGACGCTCACGAGAGCAACAGTAATGTGCGCACGGTGCCACGGTTGCCTAGGCTGGGGAGCATGACAGCTGCTCACCCTCTCTCCGGCATCGACATTGACGAACTCGACCCCGAAGTGCGCCCCCAAGATGATCTCTTTGAGCACGTCACGGGCAAGTGGATGCGCCGCACCGAGATTCCCGCCGACAAGGCCCGCTACGGTTCGTTTCACGTGCTGCATGAGCGCGCCGAAGAGGCCGTGCGCGACATCATTCAGGATTCCCAGAAGGCGGCTGCTGATGCGCGAGAGCGCAAGGTCGGAAACCTCTATGCCAGCTTCATGGATACCGCCGCGATAGAAGTTCGCGGACTCGCGCCAATTGAGTCGCAGATTGCCTTCGCCTCGAACGTGGCCAGCATCTCAGCTGTGCTCGATGCGGTTGGTCGGCTCGAGCGCCACGGCGTGGGCGGGTTCCTTCAATTGTTTGTCGACAATGACCCCGGCGACCCCCAGCGGTATCTCGTCTTCGCCGAACAGGGCGGCATTGGCCTGCCCGACGAGTCGTATTTCCGCGAGGACAGCTTTGCGTCGATTCGCGAGGCGTACGTCTCGCACATTCAGCGCATGTTCGAACTGGCGGCCGAATCGCTGCCCACGTTCGACTTCGATGAGTCGGCGCCAGTGCGCGCACAGCGGGTCTACGACCTCGAGCGTGACATCGCCGCTGTGCACTGGGACAACGTGCGTTGTCGCGACAGCTTGGCCACCTATAACCCGCTCTCGTGGGATGAAACCTGTGCGCTCGCGGCCTCCACATCGCCCGCCGAGCACAAGCCCGACCTCAACCTGTGGCGCATTGCGCTCGGCGCCGACGAGGCCACCTTCGAGACCGTCGTCGTTCGCCAGCCCAGCTTCTTTGAGGGCCTGGGGGCGTTACTCGTCCCCGAACGCCTCGAGGATTGGCGCGCGTGGCTGATCTGGCAGGTGGTGCACTCTGCCGCACCGTATCTGCCGGCCGCGTTCAACGAGGCGAACTTCGACTTCTACGGCCGAACGCTCACGGGCACCCCGCAGCAGCGCGAGCGCTGGAAGCGCGGCGTCTCGTTGGTTGAGGGTGCGATGGGGGAGGCCGTGGGGCAGATCTATGTCGCTCGCCACTTTCCCGAAGAAGCCAAGGCGTCAATGGACGTCCTCGTCACTCACCTCATCGAGGCATATCGGGAGTCCATTCAGGGCCTCGATTGGATGAGCCCGGCCACTAAGAAGCGTGCCCTCGAGAAGCTCGACAAGTTCACGCCCAAGGTGGGCTACCCCGTGAAGTGGCGCGACTACTCGGCACTCGAGATCACGCCAAACGACCTTATGGATAACGTGCGCAACATTGCCGAGTTTGAGATGACGCGTGAACTGGGCAAGATCGGAAAGCCGATTGACCGCGACGAATGGTTCATGACGCCACAGACGGTCAACGCGTACTACAACCCTGGCTTCAACGAGATTGTGTTTCCGGCGGCCATTCTTCAGCCGCCCTTCTTCAGCCCCGAATGGGACGACGCGGCCAACTACGGCTCAATCGGTGCGGTGATCGGCCACGAGATCGGCCACGGATTCGACGACCAGGGATCGCGATTCGACGGCGATGGCAAACTCACCGACTGGTGGACCGAACACGACCGCGAGCAGTT
>DBCH01000141.1 GCA_002292955.1 Microbacteriaceae bacterium UBA963
CCGACGCCCACGAAGCGTTGCGGCTCGTTGAACTCGACCACGTTGCCGACCGCAAGCCTCAGCAGTTGTCGGGCGGCCAGCAGCAGCGCGTCGCGTTGGCCCGAGCAATCGTGAATCGCCCCTCCCTGCTCCTGCTCGATGAGCCCCTGGGCGCCCTCGACCTTAAGCTGCGCCGCCAGATGCAGCTCGAGCTCAAAAACATCCAGTCGCAGGTGGGCCTCACTTTCGTTCACGTCACGCACGACCAGGAAGAAGCCATGACAATGGCAGACACGGTCGCGGTGATGAACCACGGCCGCATCGAACAGATGGGCGCACCGGCCGACCTCTACGAACTTCCTAAGACAGCATTCGTTGCTGACTTCCTGGGCCAATCAAATCTGTTTCGCGGAAACGTGGTCTCATCGTCGTCGCAGTCACTCGTTGTTGATGTCGCAGGAGAAAAGTTGACCGTGCCGGCTCACCGAAGCGCGCGAGACAGCGGCGAAATCACGGTGGGAATGCGGCCGGAAAAGGTCCACATGCAACTCGGCAAAGAAAAGTCGCCCGCCGATCACAACGTCCTCGCGGGCGGTCGGGTGACCGAGGTGTCCTATTCCGGCGTGAGCACGCAGTACACCGTGAACTTCCCGTCAGTGGGCACCGTTCTCGTCTTCCAGCAGAACGCCGACTCGGGCGGGCCGGTTGCGGCGGGCACGGAAGTGAGCGTGAGCTGGCCGATTGCGTCCACGTTTGGGTTGCAAGATCATCGGACGGTTGACGTCGCAGCAGCCGACGACAAACAGGAGGCTTAGCCGTGGCACTCGCGGGCTTCGCCGACACGTCGACGCGTAAGGCGCCGGCGCCGATGCGCAAAAGCCGGGTCGTCATCCTGCTCCTGCTTCCCGGTATCGCCTATCTGGGTCTTTTCTTTCTGGCTCCCCTGGTCGCCCTGCTCATCACCTCTTTTCAGGCGCCCAATCCCGACTCATTCGACTTCGGGTCGTACGTTTACGCCTTCCAGTGGCAGAACTATGTTGCCGGAGTCGCTGAGTATTGGCCCATCTTCCTGCGGTCGTTTATGTTTGCGATTATCGCCACCATTGCCGCCCTGGTCATCGGTTATCCCATCGCCTACTTTATTGGAGTTTTCCTGCGTGGGCGCCCGTCACTTCAGGCCTTCACGCTCATCTTGGTCATTGCCCCGTTCTTCATCAGCTTTCTGCTGCGCACCCTTGCGTGGAAGCAAATCTTGGGTGATGAGGGTTGGCTCGTCACGACACTCAAATCGCTGTCACTTATGCCCCCCGACGGACAGATAACGGGAACCGCATTTTCGGTCATTTTCGGCTTGACCTACAACTTCATTCCCTTCATGGTGCTGCCCATTTATGCGAGTTTGGAACGTCTCGATCTGCGCTACCTCGAGGCCAGCAGCGATCTCTACTCGCGACCGTCGACGACGTTCTTCAAGGTGACGTTGCCGCTCTCGCTGCCCGGTGTGGTCTCGGGCACACTGCTCACGTTCATTCCCGCCTCCGGCGATTACATCAATGCATCGGATGACTTTCTCGGTGGTCCGAGTACGCAAATGGTGGGTAACCAGATTCAATCGAACTTCTTGAAGCTTCTTGACTACCCCATGGCGGCCGTGTTGTCGGTGGTGCTCATGGGCATCATCATGGCCATTGTGACGTTCTACGTTCGGCGCAGCGGAACGGAGGATCTGGTCTGATGCGGCTCTCTCTCGGCAAGTGGCTTCTGCCCCTCTACACGGCACTCGCGCTCATTCTGCTTCTCATCCCGATTGCCTATACGTTTGTTTTTTCGTTCAACGATTACTTCAAGACCAACATTGGCTGGCAGGGCTTCACGTTCCGCAACTGGACCAACGCCTGCGATGCGCAAGGCCTGTGTTCGGCATTTGGTAACAGTCTGGTGATTGGTGTGGTGTCCACCGTCCTTGCCACGGCCATGGGAACCGCCCTTGCTCTGGCTCTTGCCCGCTACAAGTTCCGGGGTCGAAGCGCCATCAGCCTGCTCATCTTTGTTCCCATGGCCACGCCCGAAGTTGTTCTGGCTGCGGGGCTGGCGTCTCAGTTCTTTACGCTCAACGTGGAAAAGGGCTTGGGCACCGTGATCCTCGCACACACGCTCTTCTGCCTGAGCTTCGTTGTTGTGACGGTCAAGGCCCGCGTGGCGAGTCTCGACCCCGCACTCGAGGAGGCCGGTCGTGATCTGTACGCACCGCCGTCTCAGGTGTTCTGGCGAATCACGTTCCCGCTGCTCGTCCCCGGTATTCTCGCGGCGGCTCTGTTGTCCTTTGCGCTGAGCTTCGACGACTTCATCATCACGTATTTCAACTCGGGCAGCATGCAAACGTTCCCGACCTTTATCTACATTTCTGCGAGCCGCGGGGTTCCGGCCGAAGCCAACGTGATTGCGTCGGCGGTATTCATTGTCACGCTGGCTCTCGTCGTCGTGTCGCAAGTTGTTTCCCGCGCGCGCGCCAAGGCGCTCAAGCGCAACACGTGAGATAGAGTGAGCCTCACAAGTAAACACGACCGATAGTTCGATGCGGGAGAGTCCGCTGAGTTGGCCCAGGCCTTCTTGAGCAGACACCGAAGGAGCAATCCTCCCCGACAATCTCTCAGGTGAATAAACCGCAGTGAACTGGTCACTCTGAAAAGAAGGCGCGCACGCAGTGCCTCACCCACGGTGTAAATCGCGGCGGTTCCGGTCTCGGGTCTCCGCGGTGAATCTCTCAGGTAGCGCAGACAGAGGGGGAGTTCACGTTACGTAACAGATAATGGTGGATTCCTTGGGTATTACTTCGCGGCAGACGCCGCTTCACAGCCTGCACGAGGCCCTCGGTGCGTCGTTCACCGACTTTGCCGGATGGCAGATGCCGGTGCGCTACACGAGCGACCTGGCAGAGCATCACGCCGTGCGCGCTACCGCGGGACTATTTGATGTCTCGCACATGGCCGAGTTCGAGGTCTCCGGCCCACAGGTGGGCGCCTTTCTTGACTTCGCCGTGTCGGCGTGGCTTTCACCCATCGAACTGGGCCAGGCCAAGTATTCGCTCCTGCTCAACGAGGACGGCGGGGTGATCGACGACCTGATTGTCTATCGCACCGGTCCGTTCCAGTACTTTGTGGTGGCCAACGCGGGCAACCGGGAGCCCGCGTGGGCGGCGCTCAAGGAGCGTTCGGTCGACTTTGACGTTGAACTGCACGATGTGAGCGATCAGACCGCCCTGCTGGCACTGCAGGGGCCCAAGTCCTATGACACGCTCATGCGCGTCTTTGGCCTTGAGGTGGGCACGACGCCGTTGGCCGACCTCAAGTACTACCGGGCCATACCCGCGCGATTCGAGGGCGAGCCGGTGCTGATCGGTCGCACGGGGTACACCGGCGAAGACGGCTTTGAGTTGTTCATCGATGTCAGTCACTCCGTACCGCTGTGGCAGGCGCTGATGAACGCCGGCGGCCCCCTCGGGCTCGTGCCCGCGGGCCTTGCCTGTCGTGACACCCTGCGCCTCGAGGCCGGTATGCCTCTCTACGGTCACGAACTTAATGCCACCACGCTTCCGGTCCAGGCGGGTCTCGGCCGTGCGGCGTCACTGGTCAAGGGAAACTTCGTGGGGCGTGACGCTGTTGTCGAGGGGCCCGGATTCGGTGCTCCCGTGCTG
>DBCH01000020.1 GCA_002292955.1 Microbacteriaceae bacterium UBA963
GTGGCGTGGTTTGGCCTCGTGGCCGTGGCGCTCGTGCTCAGCTATTTGGGACAGGCCGCCCTCGTGTTGCGCGACCCGACTTCCCGAGGAAACGCCTTCTTTGGTCAGGTGGAAGGCCAGTGGCCCACCATCCTGCTCGTGATTCTGGCCACGCTGGCCACCATCATCGCGTCACAAGCACTCATCTCGGGCGTCGCCTCACTCACGAATCAGGCCATCCGCATTGGGCTCATGTCGCGTATGAAAGTGGTGCACACGAGTAGCGAGCACGCGGGCCAAATTTATGTGCCGCTCGTGAACGCCATCTTGGGTTTCGGCAGCGTAGTCCTCGTGATTGTCTTTCAAACGTCGGCGGCTCTCGCCGGCGCCTACGCGTTCGCCATTGCCGGCGTGATGCTGATCACCACGATTGCCCTGTTCTGGGTGGCGCGCGATGTCTGGAAGTGGAGTCCGTGGTTGAGGTTCCCGCTTCTGGGGCTTTTCCTCGTCTTCGATGTTTCGTTCCTCATTGCCACCTCCACCAAGATTCCCGAGGGCGCGTGGCTGTCACTGTGCATCGGATTTGTGGTCGCCTCGGTGATGTGGATCTGGCGCAAGGGGCGGTTCCTGCTCAACGAGCGACTGAAGCAGACCGCCATGACCTGGCGCCAGGTCAGCATTGCCAGAAAGTCTCCCGCGGTCGCCATCACGGCCACGACCGGAATTTACCTGTCGGCCTTCAGCGACATGGTGCCGCAATCACTCGAAGAGCAGATTCGGGTCTTGCACTCGATGCCGGAAAAGATTGTCATCGTGAACGTTGTGACGACGGAGAAGCCTTATTCGCGCAAAAAGCCAGAGTTCAAGAAGCACAATGACTACGTCAGCTTCGTGGCCGTGTACGCCGGCTTTATGGAGATTGTTAACCTTCCTCGCGCGCTTCGTTCTCAGGCTTTGGAAGGACTCATCGACGAAAAGGACGCGACTTATTTCGTGGCCTCTCGGAAGTTCGTCAATCCGCCCAAGGAATCGCTAAACCGCCTCGAGGGCTTCATTTTCGCGGCCATGCATCGCAATTCGGCCCTCGCCTCAGACTATTTCCGCCTTCCCGCAAACCGCGTCATCAACTTCTCGGTGTCGATGGAGAAGTAATCCTTGTCAGGGGCCGCCCGACGCGCCACTGATAAGGGTTTTTGTCCTAGAGTGAGCGGGATGGCTCAATGAATGGGAGACGCTATGCCCGCGGTGGAAATCGTGAACAACGCCCTGAAGATAGAGCTTTCGGGCGCCGAGAAATTTGCCGCGCTGTCGGGAAGCCTGTCTTTTCCCATGAGTCACGTGCACACTGTGGCGATTGACGAAGAGGTCGTCGACCATCTTGGTCTGCGCGCACCCGGCGTTCATCTGCCCGGTGTGTTTGCCGCTGGCACCTATTTTCACGACGGAGATCGTCAATTTGTGTTCTGGCACGAGGGCGACATCGCAGTGACCATTACCCTGACCGACGAGAAGTACGACCGAGTCATCCTGGGCGTGCCCGGTTCGAAGGCGGATGCCGAGGCGCTCGTCGCGCGCATTTCGCAGGGATAGCGGCGCTCCGGGTTTCGATACGCGCCTGCGGCGCTACTCAACCAGCGGGAGCACTCCATCGGCGCTACTCAACCATCGGGGGCGCGCCTTCGGCGCTACTCAACCAGCGGGCCGGTCTGCGCCAGATAGAATTAGGGCATCCTTCCCCTCGATTCAGACGGAGCCCACATGCCCATCATCGTCGTCGAGGTCATGCCCAAAGCCGAGCTTCTTGACCCCGCGGGCAAGGCAGTCGCGGGAGCGTTGACCCGACTCGGCCACAGCGCGTTCTCGAATGTTCGCATTGGCAAGCGCTTCGAGCTCACCGTTGAGGGGCCGGTCACCGAGGCCACGTTGGCGGATGCTCAGAGAATTGCCGAGGAGATGCTCTCCAACCAGGTGATCGAAGACGTGATTCGCGTGTTCGAGGCACCGGCACCCGGAGCCAGCGCGTAATGCGCATCGGCGTCATCACCTTTCCCGGTTCTCTCGACGACCGCGACGCGCAGCGCGCCATTCGCCTGGCCGGTGCCGAGCCCGTTGCACTGTGGCACGGCGACCACGACCTGAAGAAGGTCGACGCCATCGTTCTCCCGGGCGGATTCAGTTATGGCGACTACCTGCGCTGTGGCGCCATCGCCAGTCACTCGCCCATTATGGCCGAGGTGATTGATGCGGCTAACAGGGGCATGCCCGTGCTGGGCATCTGCAACGGCTTTCAGATGCTTGTGGAGGCACACCTGCTGCCCGGTGGACTCATTCGCAACGACCACGGCCGCTTCCTGCGACGCGATCAGGTGATTCGCGTGGAGAACAACCACACCGCGTGGACCAGCGCCTTCGACGAGTCGCAAGAGATTGTGATCCCCCTCAAGAACGGCGAGGGCGGCTACATCGCCGATGCGGCCACACTGGAACGCCTCGAGGGTGAGGGGCTCGTCACCTTCCGCTACCTAGACATGAACCCCAACGGGTCGCTGAACGACATCGCGGGAATCTGCAACGAGGGCGGAAACGTGGTGGGTCTGATGCCGCACCCCGAGCACGCGGTGGAGCGGGGCTTTGGGCCCAACACCGATAAGGCGATGCGCTCCGGAATGGACGGGCTGCGCTTCTTTACGAGCGTGATTGAGAAGGTGCTCGCGTGACCGCGTCGTCGGCAACAGTGACGGCTCGTCGGATCACCCCCAAGCGTCTCTACCTGATCCTCTCCATCGCGGAGGCCTGCACGTGGACCCTCCTGATCGCAGGTTTGATACTGCGAGCGACGACCGGCATCGATGCCACGCTGTTCACCGTTGTTGGCGGTCTGCACGGCTTCGTGTTCCTGTCCTACGGGGCCACAGCAATCCTCGTGGCGATTAACCAACGCTGGCACCCACTGGTGGGCGTTCTCGCGGTCATCACGGCGATTGTTCCCTATGCGACCATCCCGTTTGAAATTGTCCAGTCTCGTCGTGGTGCGCTCAACGGTGGCTGGCGCCTCACGGAATCCGATGACCCTCGCGACAAGACCTGGTTCGACCGCACCGTGCGCTGGTTCCTCAACCGTCCGGGACTTCTCGTGCTGGTCATCGTTGTCGCCATTGTTCTCCTCTTCAGTGTTCTCCTGCTTGCTGGCCCTCCCGGAGGCCGCTAACCATGAGCAGACACGTTGCCGACACTGTTGCCAAAGCCGCCGCGACCCCGGAGAAGGAACAGCCGTTCGCCGCACTCGGGCTCAAGCCCGACGAGTACGCGAGAATTCGCGAGATTCTGGGTCGTCGCCCCACGTCGGGCGAGCTGGCCATGTACTCGGTGATGTGGAGCGAGCACTGCTCGTACAAGTCGTCCAAGATTTACCTGCGTCAGTTTGGCCAGAAGGTCACCGACAAAATGCGTGAGCGCCTCATGGTGGGCATGGGAGAAAACGCTGGCGTGGTCGATATCGGTGAGGGCTGGGCCGTCACCTTCAAGGTGGAGAGCCACAACCACCCCAGCTACATCGAACCGTTTCAGGGCGCGGCCACAGGTGTGGGCGGAATCGTTCGCGACATCATCTCGATGGGCGCGCGTCCCGTTGCCGTGATGGATCAGCTCCGCTTTGGTGCGATTGACCACCCCGACACAGCTCGCGTGGTGCACGGCGTGGTGGGCGGCATCGGCTTCTACGGCAACTGTCTTGGCCTGCCCAACATTGGTGGCGAGACGTATTTTGACGCGGTGTACCAGGGCAATCCGCTCGTCAACGCTCTCGCGGTGGGCGTTCTGCGTCACGAGGATCTGCACCTGGCCAACGCCTCGGGCGTGGGCAACAAGATTGTGCTGTTCGGCGCGCGAACCGGGGGCGACGGCATCGGTGGCGCGTCCATCTTGGCCTCCGACTCATTCGATTCGACGGGCCCCACCAAGCGCCCCGCCGTGCAGGTGGGCGACCCGTTTGCCGAGAAGGTGCTCATCGAGTGCTGTCTAGAGCTCTACGCGGGCGGCCTCGTGGAGGGCATTCAAGACCTCGGAGCGGCCGGCATCTCGTGCGCAACAAGCGAGCTGGCGAGCAACGGCGACGGTGGAATGTTTGTGGAGCTTGACAATGTGCTGCTTCGCGATCCCACGCTGACGGCAGAAGAGATCCTCATGTCGGAAAGCCAAGAGCGCATGATGGCCGTCGTGCGGCCCGACAAGCTCGATGCCTTCATGGCTGTGGTGAACAAGTGGGACGTAGAAACGAGCGTCTTGGGCGAGGTCACCGGCACCGGTCGCCTCGTCATCCACCACGGCGGCGAGGAGATTGTGAACGTCGACCCGCGCACCGTGGCCATTGACGGTCCCGTGTATGAGCGTCCCGTGGCCTACCCGGCCTGGATTGATGCCCTGCAGGCCGACTCGGCGAGCGCACTCCCCCGCGCCACCGACGGTGCCGAGCTTCGCGAGCAGTTCTTGGCGCTGGTAGCCAGCCCCAACCTCGCGGATAAGTCGTACATCACCGACCAGTACGACTACTACGTGATGGGCAATACCGCCCTAGCTTTCCCCGATGACGCCGGCATGGTTCGCGTGGATGAAGAATCGGGTCTGGGCTTTGCCATCGCCACCGACGCCAACGGCCGCTACTGCCAGCTCGATCCCTACGAGGGTGCGCGCCTGGCTCTGGCGGAGGCCTTCCGCAATGTGTCGATGTCGGGAGCCGTTCCTGCTGCCGTGACGGACTGTCTCAACTTTGGCAGCCCCGAGAACCCCGAGGTCATGTGGCAGTTCATGCGCGCCGTTGAGGGCCTCGGCGATGCCTGCAGGGAGCTCGAAATCCCGGTGACCGGCGGAAACGTGTCGTTCTACAACCAGACCGGTGACCAGCCCATTCACCCCACACCCGTGGTGGGTGTGCTCGGCATCATCGACGACGTGGAGCGTCGCGTGCCCAGTGCCTGGCAAGACGAGGGCAACAACATCTACCTCCTCGGCGTGACCCGCACCGAACTTGATGGTTCAGCGTGGGCGGGAACAATCCACCAGCACTTAGGCGGCGTGCCTCCGCAACTCAATCTCAGCGATGAAAAAAGCTTGTCTCTGCTCGTACAGGGCGCAGCCCTCGAAGGTCTCTTGATGAGCGCGCACGACCTCTCCGACGGCGGACTCGCGCAGGCGCTGGCCGAGTGCGTGACGCGATTTGGCATCGGCGCCCGAGTGTGGCTCGACGAAATTGTGGAGCGCGACGGCGTGGACCTTACTTCGGCGCTGTTCTCCGAATCGACGGCTCGGGCGATCGTGACCGTACCGCGCGAGGACGACGTCAAGTTCGTTGGCCTGTGCGAGGCGCGTGGCTTCCCGGTGCTGCGCATCGGCGTTACCGACCTCCGTGGCCCCGAGGCGGCACTCACCATTCAGGACATCTTCACGGTGCCCGTGGCCGAGATTCGCGAACGCAGCAACGCGACCCTGCCGCACTACTTCGCGTAGTTGGTGCACGGCCGCCGTTGGAGATGCGGCCGAGGTGTCTAGTCGCGCTCGGAGGCCAGTCGCTCGTGGTGGTGAATGACCTCGTCAACCACGAAGTTGAACCACTTCTCGGCGAAGGCCGGGTCGAGGTCGGCCTGTTCGGCAAGGGCGCGGAGCCGAGCGACCTGACGCTTTTCGCGATCGGGGTCTGACGCGGGCATCTCGTTCTCGGCCTTAAGGACGCCCACTTGCTGCGTGCACTTGAATCGTTCGGCCAGCAGGTGGATGAGCGCAGCGTCGATGTTGTCGATGCTCTGACGCAGCGACGCCAATCGCGCCACGGCTTCGGCGCTCATGGTCTCCCCGGAATCTGCGGTCATGTTCCAAACTTTAGCGCAGGCACGTATACGCGGCGGCGTCATCGACGCATGCTGCTGAGCCAGTGACGGGCGTGGGTTCTGGCGCCGCGGTGGGATCGGGGATAGTGGAGGGCTCGTCGAAGGCGGCGAGCCCGCGTTGGGAGCGGGGGGCGCTCAGTCAGGGAGCGAGCGTGGCCTGAGCCGAGGGCGTGTCCACGGAATCATCCTGAACTTCTTCGTCTTCGTCTTCGTCATCGTCATCAGAGCCGGGTTTGCCGTTCCCGTTTCCGTTGTTCCCGTTGTTCCCGTTCCCGTTGTTCCCGTTCCCGTTGTTCCCGTTCCCGTTGTTCCCGTTTCCGTTGGAGGGTCCTGAGCCGTCCTCGTCGTCTTCCCCTTCCTCTTCTGAACTGTTGCCGTTTCCGTCTCTGTTGCCATTGCCATTTCCATTGCCATTGCCATTGCCATTGGAGGAGCCTGAGCCGTCCACGTCCAGGCCGTCGTCGTCAGAGCTCTCGCCGCTCGAGTCAAGACCATCGGGCTCCTCGTCAAACGATCTCCCAAAGTCGTTGCGTGACAGAGCAGACGCACTCCAGGCCGATACCTGTATCTCACAGTGCGCCTTGAAGACGTCGGCGAGACCTGAGAAGAGGGCAGGGTTTTCCATGAGACTGGCAATCTGCGCGCTGATGGTGGGGTCGATCACGCCGGCCTCAACGGCATCGGTAAGTTGCCCCGTCAACTCTTGCGAGAGTTCCTGCGATACGTCGTCAAGTCCAAGACTTCCCAGGGTCGCAGAGACCAACGCCTGCGCAATGGCGTCACTCGTCGCGGCGTTAGCGGGTTGCGCCACAAACGACGCGGAAACACTCACGCCTAGTGCGATCCCGACGGCGGCCAAGATTTTGCGCATCATTTGCTTGCCACCGCCACGTCTTTTTCAGCCCGCTGGCGCCAGAGTTCGAGGGTGTTGGCAAGAATCGAGTCACGAGCCTCATTGACCTCGGCCGAC
>DBCH01000149.1 GCA_002292955.1 Microbacteriaceae bacterium UBA963
GACCAAGACGATATGCCCGGCACCGGCCGAGCCGTGGAGTTGGCCGTGGCCGCACTCCCCGCCAGTTTTGCCGGCGAGGTGCTCGTGCTCAACGGCGACGTGCCACTGCTGGACGCCGAAACGCTCAGCCACATGATTAGTCGTCATCGTCAGGGCAGCTCGGCCGCCACCCTCATGACCACATCGCTCGATGACCCCAGCGGATACGGTCGCATCGTGCGGTCGGCGCAGGGCTCGCTCGAGGCCATCGTTGAGCACAAGGATGCCGACGCCGGAGTGTTGTCGCTCAACGAGGTCAACGCGGGCATCTATCTGTTTGCCGGCCAGGCCCTGCGCGAATCGGTGGGCAAGCTCACCACGGATAACTCTCAGGGCGAAAAGTACATCACGGATGTGGTGGGTTTGTTGCGCGCGTCGGGCGCCACGGTTGAGGCCTGTGAGGTCACGCACTCGTGGAAGGTTGAGGGCATCAACGACCGCGCTCAACTGGCCGCTGCCGCTGCTCGCCTCAATGCGCTCATCGTGCGCGGCTGGCAGCTCGAGGGTGTCACCGTGATTGATCCCGCATCGACGTGGATTGACCTGCAGGCTCAGCTGGCGCCGGACGTGGAGATTCGACCCGGCACGCAGATTCTGGGGGCGACCGTGATTGGTGCGGGTGCCATCATTGGGCCTGACACGACACTGCTGGACTGCGAGGTGGGCGAGGGCTCGACCGTGAAGCGCACCGACGCCACGCTCTCGGTCATCGGCGCGAATGCAACCGTAGGACCCTTCTCCTATCTTCGCCCCGGCACCTACCTGGGCGACGACGGCAAGATCGGCACCTTCGTGGAGACCAAGAACGCCCGCATCGGAACCGGTAGCAAGGTGCCGCACCTCTCCTATGTGGGAGATGCCACCATCGGCGAGCAGAGCAATATTGGCGCGGGCACCATCTTCGCCAACTACGACGGCGTCTCAAAGAACAGCACGAATATCGGTTCACACGTGCGCTCAGGTTCTCATAACGTCTTCGTTGCCCCGGTTAGTATCGGAGACGGAGCGTATACCGGCGCCGGTGCGGTAATTCGCAAGGATGTTCCCGCAGGATCCATGGCGCTGAGTGTGGCACCACAACGAAACATGGACGGCTGGGTTGAGAAGAACCGACCCGGTACGAAGGCCGCTGATGCGGCCAAGGATTCACGCGGCAAATAGCTCCACCTACTCACAAGGGACCTCATGGGCGAGACCGACATCACCACCAAGAACAAGAAGAAGCTCGTGCTCATGTCGGGGCGCGCTCACCCGCAGTTAGCCCACGACGTGGCTGCCGAACTCGGCACCGTCGTTACCGGCAGCGACCTGCGCACCTTTGCCAGCGGCGAGATCTATGCTCGACCCGAAGAGAGCGTGCGCGGCAGCGACGTCTTTGTCATGCAGTCGCACTGCGCGCCCATCAATGAGTGGCTGATGGAGCAGCTCATCCTCGTGGACTCACTCAAGAGGGCATCCGCCAAGCGCATCACCGTGGTGGCGCCGTTTTACCCCTACGCCCGCCAAGACAAGAAGGGCCGCGGTCGCGAGCCCATTTCCGCTCGCCTCGTAGCCGACCTCTTCAAGGCCGCCGGTGCCGACCGCATCATGAGCGTTGATCTGCACGCCGCCCAGATTCAGGGCTTCTTCGACGGTCCCGTGGATCACCTCTTCGCCATGCCGGTTCTGCTCGAGCACTTCCGCGCCAAGCTCGACCCCAGCACGCTCACGGTCGTGTCGCCCGATATGGGTCGCGTGCGGGTTGCCGACATCTGGAGCCAGAGGCTTGGGGTACCGCTGGCCATCATTCACAAGCGCCGCGACCCCATGGTGCACAACGAGGTCACCGTTCACGAAATCGTGGGTGAGGTCAAGGGCCGCGTCTGCCTGCTGGTGGATGATCTGATCGACACCGGTCGCACCATCACGAAGGCCGCCGAGGCACTCAAGGCGGCCGGAGCCACCGGCGTAGTGGTTGCGGCCACGCACGCGGTCTTTAGCGATCCGGCCACCGAGATGCTGCAGTCGGCAGCCATCGACTCCGTCGTGGTCACCGACACCCTGCCGTTGCCGGCCGAAAAGAGATGGGATCGTCTCGAGATTCTGCCGATCGCCCCGCTCATCGCGCGCGCCATTCGCGAGGTCTTTGACGACGGTTCGGTCACGAAGCTCTTTGACGGAGCTGCCTAGCGCACTCTTGACCGGTGACTAGCCCCTGAATAAACTTTCGGGCATCTCACTTGTCCGCCCAGCACGAGGGGTTTCTCATGCCACGAAAGTTCCTTGCCGCTGTCGCACTAACTGCCGTCGTGTCTGCTCTGGGAATCGGTGCGTCATCTGGGGCGCTGGCTGCCCCCGGTGACGGCACATGGGGAACATGGAGCGCCACGAATCCGTTGGACGCACCCTCGGGTCGAATCACTTTTGGCAACACTGCGGTCGGCGGCGCAAACTACACCTTTGTGCTCAATTCGGGATCGTCAACGGCATCCATTGACACGGTGTCGTCGGCGGGGGAGTGGTTCACCGCCGAGACGGCCCCGGGGGCGTGGGCGGGAGAAAACGGACCCTCGGTCACGGAGAACGTGCTCACGCTCTCGGGTGCGGCCGCCAATGCCACCACCACAATCACGTTCGATAATCCCGTGCCAGCCAATTACCTCACGCTGGTGATCAGTGACCTCGATTCCACCAACGCCACCGACCCGCTGTACTCGGATCGTGTCACTATTACGGCTACGACTAATTCCGGCGCCAACCTGAGCTCAAGCGAACTTCAGGGTTCGGCGAGCGGATCCGAGGTATTCAACTTCTGCAACGTCACCGTAAACGCCGACATGCCGACCGACTGCAGCGGCACCGTTGCCACCGCCGTCCCCGTGATGCAAACGCCCTCCCCAACGTCGGTGTATTTCTTTGGCGACATTGCGGTCTCCAGCGCGGTGGGCAACAGTGCCTGGTTGGCGCCCTCGGCCGAAGTCAAGACGCTCACCATCGTGTGGTCGTCCTACGCGGTTTTGAGCGATGTCCGAATTGCCCTTGCGGTGAAGCAAGACCCGACTCCACCAACCCCGCCTTCGCCCAATCTTCCAGATACGGGAGTTGACGCCGTGGCTGTCACGTTGACGGCAGGAGTTCTTGGACTCCTGGGTTCGGCCACACTGCTCGCGGTGCGTCGCCGCCGCGCTTAGTGCGTGCTGGGCTCGGTAGCGATTTCGGAGCGATCGCCCGACCACAGCGTGTGGAAGGTGCCCTCGGCGTCGACGCGCTTATAGGTGTGTGCGCCAAAAAAGTCGCGCTGCCCTTGAACGAGGGCGGCCGGCAGGCGCTCCGCGCGCAGACCGTCGTAGTACGACAGTGACGAGCCAAACGCGGGAACCGGGAAACCGGCCAGAGCCGCCTGGGCCACGACGCGACGCCACGAGGCGAGCGAGTCGGAGATGGCCTTCGTAAAGTAGCCGTCGAGCAGGAGCGACACGAGCCCCGCATCCTTGCCGTAGGCATCCGCGATGCGGTTGAGAAACTGGGCACGGATGATGCAGCCGCCACGCCAGATCTTGCTCACGGCACCGAGGTCTATGTTCCAGTTGTAGGTGGTGGCTCCCGCGCGAATCGCGTCGAAACCCTGTGCGTAGGCGACAATCTTGGAGGCGTACAGGGCTCGGCGAACATCCTCCACAAAGGCGGCCCTGTCGTCGATGGTCCAGGCGGATGCCTCTGCGGGCAGGTTACCCGCCTTGGCGCGTTGCCCCGCCTGCGACGAGAGCGACCGAGCAAAAACCGCCTCGGCAATGCCCGACACAGGGGTGCCCAGGTCGAGCGCCGTCTGGACCGTCCACACACCCGTGCCTTTGGAGCCTGCCTGATCGAGCACCACGTCAACGAATGGCTTGCCCGTGGCCGCGTCGACCTGAGTCAGGACCTCGGCGGTGATCTCAATCAGGTACGACTCGAGTTCGCCCTTATTCCACTCGGTCAGGATGCCCGCGATTTCGGACGGAGTAAATCCGCCCGCGTTGCGCAAAATGTCGTACGCCTCGGCAATGAGCTGCATGTCGGCATACTCAATGCCGTTGTGGATCATTTTGACAAAGTGCCCGGCGCCGTCGGTGCCCACGTGGGTCACGCACGGTTCTCCCTCGGCAATCGCCGCAATGGACGCAAGGATGGGTCCCAGCGTCTTGTACGACTCCGCGCTTCCCCCGGGCATGATGCTCGGCCCCTTGAGGGCGCCCTCTTCGCCGCCAGAGATTCCGGCACCCACGAAGTGAATCCCCGTGGCGACGAGGGCCTGCTCGCGGCGGATTGTGTCGGTGAACAGTGCGTTGCCGCCGTCGACGATGATGTCGCCCGGTTCGAAGCGCTCGGCGAGTTCGGAGATGACCGCATCGGTGCCCGCCCCGGCCTGAACCATGATGATGGCGGTGCGGGGCTTCGCCAGCGAGGCCACAAAGTCATCGATGCTCTCGGCCGACACAAAGGCCGCCTCGGGGTGTTCGGTCACGAGCGTGTTCGTGCGCGCAAAGGTGCGGTTGTACACGGCAACGGTGTTGCCCTCGCGGCTGGCCAGGTTGCGGGCCAAATTTGAACCCATGACGGCCAAGCCGACTACGCCGATGTTTGCTTTACCCTGCTCGCTCACGTGCGCAACAGCTCCCTATGTCGTTTCTTCGTCTCGTCGTCTCATGCGAGAGTCCCCGCTCCTCAAGGTTATCGCCCGATTGGCGGCCCACGGCTCTGCTCGGCTACACTCGAGGTCAGAAAGACTTCGGCGAGGAATGTGTGCCCCGCAAGTAATTGCGGCCACGTATTCGTTATCGACGCGGTGGATGAGCGAGATCCTCGGTTCTCACAGTTCCTCACGCTCGTAATGCGTTCGAGTTGAACACGACGAGGCTCAGTGCCTCATAACCAGGAGGAGCATCATGGCTCACGAAGCAGGAAATCAGGTTCTCGGCGAGACGCGCACGCAGTTCGGCAAGGGCTTTGCTCGCCGTCTGCGCGCATCGGGCAAGGTACCCGCAGTGATCTACGGCCACGGTTCGGCCGTTCGTCACGTGGCACTGCCCGCTCACCAGATCGGTCTGATCATTCGCAAGAAGAACGCGGTTATCGAGCTCACCCTCGAGGGCAAAGAAGAACTCGTTCTTGTGAAGGAAGTTCAGAAAGACCCGGTTCTTCAGATCATTGAGCACATGGACCTCGTTGAGGTGCGTAAGGGCGAGAAGGTTTTCGTCGAGGTGCCGATCCACGTGGTGGGAACGCAGCAGTCCGGTGCTGTTCTTGAACTCGATGTCAAGATCATCGCCGTCGAGGCGGAAGCCACAAACATTCCCGAGTACCTCGAGGTGAGTGTTGACGGAGCGGTTCCTGGATTCAAGGTGTTGCTCGGCGACATGGTTCTTCCCGCGGGCGTTACGCTCACGGGCGACCCGAGCAACGTTGTGGTGCACGTGCACGCTCCGAGCGCCGCGGACCTCGCCGAAACCGCTGCCGAACTGGCGGGCGAGCTTGCGGATGACGCGGCCCACGCCGAGCACAAGGCCGAGATTCACAAGGACCAGCACGACGCTGAGAAGTCCGCGGCCAAGGCTGACGCCGAGTTGTCTGGTGCCGAGGCCGAGGCCGAGAAGTTCTCGGAGTAACACCTGTCTGAAGACACGTGGCTGGTCGTCGGGCTCGGTAACCCCGGGCCCGACTACGCCGGTCATCGGCACAATGTGGGCCAGATGGTTCTCGACGTTCTGGCTGACGCGCTCGGTGTGGGATTCAAGACCCACAAAGCACGAGCGATGGTGGCCGAGGCTCGCGTGCGTCCCGGAGGCGCCAAGATCATCCTGGCCAAACCCTCGAGCTTCATGAACCTGTCGGGCGAGCCCGTGGCGGCCCTGGCCTCCTTCTATAACATCCCGCCCGAGCGAATAGTTGCCGTGCACGACGAGCTCGACATTCCGTTTGACGACGTGCGTATCAAGTTCGCGGGCGGTCACGGCGGTCATAATGGGCTTCGCGACATTATGGCCGCACTCGATTCGCGGGATTTCGTGCGGCTGCGGGTGGGCATTGGCCGACCACCGGGCAGGCAGGATGCCGCGGACTATGTCTTGCGCAACTTTTCAGGCCCTGAGAGAAAAATTCTGCCACACGTCCTGCAATCGGCGTCCGATGCGATTGTGTCTATGGCCGACGAGGGGTATCTCGCCGCGCAACAGCGAGTGAACGCCCCGCGCCTAGACTGAACGCGTGGTATTTCACGGGCTTTCGCGCGCCATCCAGCGCGCCCCGTCGGTGCAACAGGCTTTGGAACACTCCGCCGCGTCAGCCGCTTTTTCCCTGCCGGAAGGCCTCAACGCCCCCCTGCTCGCCGCCCTGCTCGATGAGCGCATTCGCACTGGGCTGGGCTCTTCTCTCGTGCTGATTACCGCAACCGGACGCGAGTCGGAATCGGTGGCACAGGCGCTTCGCGTGCTGGTACCCGACGTTGACACCGTGCACTTTCCCGCCTGGGAAACCCTTCCTCACGAGAGACTCAGCCCGAGTCCGGAGATTGTTGGAGCGCGCTTGCGGGCGCTGCGCCGACTGCAGACCGGAGCCGATGGCCGACCGCTCATTCTCACCACATCCGTTCGGGGCGCACTGCAACCGATTGCCGCCAATGTGTTGAGCGTGGACTCCGTTGCCCTCCAGGTCGGCTCGCGGGGTATCGATCTTCGCGCCCTCAGCGCTCACCTCGTCGACCTCGCGTACACGCGCGTCGACATGGTGGGGCGTCGCGGGGAGTTTGCCGTTCGCGGCGGAATTCTTGATGTCTTCCCGCCGGATGCCGCTCACCCGGTGCGCGTGGACTTCTTCGGCGACGAGATTGAGTCGATGACGCCGTTCGCGGTGGCCGACCAACGGTCCCTTGACGAGCACCTCACCAGTCTTGAGCTGGGTCCCAGTCGCGAACTGCTGCTCACGGATTCAGTGCGTCAGCGCGCGCGAGAGATGGTGCTCGAGTTTCCCAACATTTCAACCATGCTCGAGAAGATTGCCCAGGGCATTCCGGTCGAAGGCATGGAATCTCTCACGCCCGCGCTGGTCGACCAGCTCGTTCCCCTCACACACTTCGCCCCCGACGGAACGGCGCTCGCAGTTCTCGCACCCGAGCGCGTGCGCACCCGGGCCGCCCATGTGGCCCAGACCAACAACGAATTTCTCGATGCCGCGTGGCACGCTGCGTCGGTGGGCGCCTCCGCTCCCATCGACCTGAGCTCGGGTGACTTTCTCGACATCGACGACCTCCGTGCCTCATTCCTCGGTCCGTGGTGGACGCTCTCGAGCTTCGCCTCGGGCGACGATGACGAGGTGCGCATCTCGGCCGATGCGGTGCCGCTGACCGCGGGCGACATCGACGCCATGGTGAACCACATCGGGGCACGCCAAAAGGAGGGATGGAGCGTCGTCGTTGCCGTGGAGGGTGCGGGACTCGTCGAGCGCGCCGGCCAACTGCTTGCTGAGCACGACATCGGGTCGCGGCCCGTTGATGCGGTGCCAGACCTCTGCGAACCCGGTGTCATTTACCTTGTGCAGGGCACCCTCGAGCACGGATTTCAGTTGCCAGACATTGCTCTCGAGGTCGTCGTTGAGTCGGAGTTTTACGGTCGGTCGGCCTCCTACGATGCGCGTGCGCCACGAAAGCTGGCCGCCCGCCGCCGCAACGTGGTCGACCCGCTGCAGCTCACCGCGGGCGACATCGTGGTCCACGAAACGCACGGTATCGGTCGGTTCCTTGAGCTTGTGCAGCGAGAGGTGTCATCGGGAGGTCGAAACCCGGTGAAGACCCAGCGCGAGTATCTGCTGATTGAGTACGCACCCAGCAAACGCGGATTCCCGGGAGACAAACTCTACGTGCCCACCGACCAGCTCGATCAGATCACGCGCTACGTGGGTGGCGAAGAGCCGGCGTTGAGCAAAATGGGCGGCAGCGATTGGTCCGGCGCCAAGTCGCGCGCTCGTCGCGCGGTGCGCGACATTGCGGTGGAGTTGGTCAAGCTCTATTCGGCGCGCCAGTCGAGCCGCGGTCACGCCTTCGCGCCCGACACGCCCTGGCAGCGCGAGCTGGAGGAGGCGTTCCCCTTTGCGGAGACGCCCGATCAGCTCACGACGATCGATGAGGTCAAGGCCGACATGGAAAGTCCGATTCCCATGGATCGCCTGCTCTCGGGCGATGTTGGTTTTGGCAAGACCGAGGTAGCCGTGCGGGCCACGTTCAAGGCCGTGCAAGACGGCAAGCAGGTGGCCGTTCTGGTGCCCACCACGCTTCTCGTGCGCCAGCACATGGAGACCTTCCTTGAGCGTTTCGCCGGCTTCCCGGTTCACGTGCGCGCCCTGAGCCGTTTCCAGTCCGACAAAGAGGCGCGCGAGACCAAGGCGGGTCTCGTCGACGGCTCGGTGGACGTGGTCATCGGCACCCACCGCATTCTGGCCGACGGCATGGTGTTCAAGGACCTCGGCCTCGTGATCATCGACGAGGAGCAGCGATTTGGCGTTGAACACAAGGAGGCTCTCAAGAAATTCAAGAACAACGTGGATGTGCTCGCGATGAGCGCCACCCCCATTCCGCGCACGCTCGAGATGGCGGTCACCGGCATTCGTGAGATGTCGACACTTGCCACGCCCCCCGAGGACCGACACCCCATCCTCACGTTTGTGGGTCCGTACTCCGACAAACAGGCGGCCGCTGCCATCCGACGTGAACTACTGCGCGAGGGGCAGATTTTCTTCGTGCACAACCGCGTCTCCAGCATCAGCGGAGCCGCGGCCAAGGTCGCCGAGCTTGTTCCCGAAGCACGCGTTGCGGTAGCCCACGGCCAGATGTCCGAGACCGATCTTGAGCGGGTCATCGTTGACTTTTGGGAGCGCAAGTTCGACGTGTTGGTCACCACCACCATTATCGAGACCGGCCTCGACATCGCCAACGCCAACACCCTCATCATTGATCGCGCCGAGAAGTTCGGCCTGAGTCAGCTGCATCAGTTGCGCGGTCGCGTGGGTCGCGGTCGCGAACGAGCCTATGCCTACCTGTTCGTCGACCCCGAGAAGCCGCTCACCGAGACCGCCCACGATCGCCTTGGCGCTCTCGCCGCCAACAACGAACTCGGCTCGGGCACTCAGATTGCGCTCAAAGACCTCGAGATTCGCGGCGCGGGAAACCTGCTCGGCGGTGAACAGTCGGGCCACATTGCCGGAGTGGGATTCGACCTCTACCTGCGCATGATCGGGGAGGCGGTTTCGGCATTCCGCGGCGACGTGGTGGAGGGCCAGACCGAACTGCGCCTCGAGATACCCGTGGACGCGCGCATCCCCGAAGACTACGTCGACAGCGAGCGCCTACGCCTGGAGGCGTATCAAAAGCTGTCGGTGGCCGGTTCGCCCACCTCGACCGATGACCAGCTTGTCCTCGTTCGCGACGAACTGACCGACCGCTATGGAGAACTCCCCGCTCCGGTGGAGACGCTCTTCCGGATTTCCGCCCTGCGCCGCCGGGCTTATCTTGCCGGCCTCTCGGATGTCGTGGTGATGGGTTCGAACCTTCGCATCACACCACTCGATCTGCCCGACTCGAAGCAGGTGCGCTTGACGCGTCTCTATCCCGGCGCCAAGTACGTACCCTCGCATCGGGTGGTGACCATCCCCCTGCCGGAAGACGCGAGCGACCTTGTGGCCTGGGTCAATGAGATTTTTGACGAGCTCGTGACGCCCTAGCGCGCCACGCCAAAAGCGCACCGCCCACCACGATGCTCACGGCCGATCCACACAGCACCGCCAGCACTCCCTGATCGCGCAACACTTCGTTGTCGGCGAGAGCCAGCTCGTTGAGCAGGAGCGACACCGTGAATCCGATACCCGCCACCACTGACACAGCGGCTAAATCCCAGCCGCGCACGCCGGTTCCCTTGCGTGCCGCGAGCGCGATGAGGCTGCCCGCCACCATGATGCCCACAAACTTGCCCACGGGCAGGGCCAGGCTGATGCCCCAGAAAACAGGCGACAGCGGAGTGACCGACACGTCGGGAATCACCACGAGGGCAGCCACGAAGGCGAACAGGGGCAAGATCACGGCGTTGTTTACCGGCAGGAGGGCATGGGCCGCGCGAGTCGACACCTTGGGGCTCATGAGGAGCCCCAAGGCCACGCCCGCGATGGTCGCGTGCACTCCGGAGACGTAAACGAGGTACCACGTCATGAGCGAGAGCAGAATGAGAAGGGGATAGCGCACGGCCTTGGGGCCGCGACTGGCACTCACGATACACACGGCGATAATCGCTGTGACGGCGCCGATGAGAGCTCCCAGATCCAGGCCCTGGGTAAAAACCACAGCAATGATGAGAATCGCCACAAGGTCGTCGAGCACGGCAAGGGCGAGCAGGAACACCCGGATGCGCGGAGGAAGGCCGCGCCCCACAAGAGCGATGAGCCCAAGGGCGAACGCGATGTCGGTGGCCGTGGGAATGGGCCATCCGCCAGCGTCGGTGCTTCCCGCGATGACGAGATAGAGGCCCGCGGGCACGACCACACCGCCGAGCGCAGCGACGGCCGGAGCCGTCGCCTTTTGCCATGTGTTGAGTTCTCCTCGGGTGAGTTCAAAACGTAGCTCAACGGCAACGATGAAGAAAAAAACGGCGAGCAAGCCGTCGGTCACCCAGTGGCCCAAACTGAGCTCAAGTCCGATGGACGCCGGCCCGAAGTATTCGTCGGACAGCGCAATCAATCCTGGCCCGGCAACGGTGTTGGCCAGAATCAGTCCGAGCGCTGCAGCGGAGGCAAGGGCGATGGCGGCATAACGATCCGAGCGAAAGACGTGAGTTATTCGACGCGGGGCGGCCATGAACTAAGCCTAAGCGTGCCAGCTGCACGCCCGAGGGCTAGCGCGGTGCCCGGGCGTGACGCTCGAGAAACTCATAGACCTCGGTTTGATCCACGCCGGGGAAGGTTCCCGTGGGCAGGGGTGCGAGAACATAGGGATTCATGCGCGCACTCGGCCACACTTTGCCCGCCCACCGATCGCGCAGGTCGTTGGTGGGCGTTTTGCAACACGTGGGGTCGGGGCACGTGGAGACCTGTCGGTAGGTCGTATCGCGTCCGCGGAACCACTGGGCGTCTTCGAACCGCACGCCGATGCTAATGGCGAACTCCTCGTTGGTGGCGTATCCGGTCTGCGTGGCATCCCAGAACGTGCCCTCGGCAGTGTCGGTGTACTGGTAGAACTCGGTGGTGCGGTTGGTGCGGGTGAAGGCCACGCGCGCGGGCCACTTGCGGCAAATCGCCTGTCCTTCAATCGTTCCGTGGCTATCAGCGGGAATGGGCAGTCCGTCGTTCTCATACCCACGAAAGAGCCCGCCATCGTCGTTGACTCGCAAGAAATGAACGCTGAGGTCGAGGTGACTCGTCGCTAGATTCGTGAAGCGCAGGGCGGCGGCTTCGTGCGTCACTCCAAAGGCGTCGCGAAAGTCTTCGATGGCAATGTTGCGCTCCGCCTTGGCCTCCCGCAGGAAGGCCACCGAACGCTCCCGCGGCAAGAGGCAGGCACACGCGAAGTAGTTGATCTCGAGACGCTGCTTGAGAAACTCCGCGTAGTTTTCGGGGCGCTCGTGACCGAGCAGTCGATGGGCAATGGCTTGGAGGGCCATGGCGCGTAGACCGTGACCGCCCGGGATCGAGGCCGGCGGAATGTAGATACGGCCGTTCTCGAGGTCGGTGAGGCTGCGGGCCGCACTGGGCAGGTCGTCCACGTAGATCAGCGTGAATCCGGTGAGCTCCGCCATCTCGGCCACCGTGCGGTGCATGAGCGCTCCCGTGGTGTGTCCGGCGCGTTTCACGAGGTCTTCGGCCAGGGCATCCAGCTCGGGCATGTAGTTGGCATTCTCACGCTGCACCTGCTGCAGTGCGGTATTCGCGCGTCGGGCCTCTTCCGGCGTGGCGATGGCCTCCCGTGAACGCCGATCGATTTCGCGGCTCAAGCCCACAATCACTTCGAGGGCTTCGTCGGGGATTGACTTACTGTTGCGCAGGGTGGGCAGGTTGAGGCTGGTAAAGAGCTCGGCGCCCTGAAGGCGCCCGAGTTCAATTTCGAGCTCCGAGCGCCGGTCGGGCGCTTCGCCCGAGAGTAGGTCGGTGAGCGCGACGCCCAGCGCGGTCGCGAGGGCAGTGAGCGCAGACAGTTTGGGTTCGCGCCGGCCGTTCTCGATCTGCGAGAGCTGGCTGGGGAGCAGGCCCACAGCATCACCCAGCTGTTCGAGGGTGAGACCGGCTTTCGCGCGAAAGAAGCGGAGGCGTTTGCCGAGAATCATGACATCATTGCTCATTTCTTCACTTTACGTGAAAAAAAGCAAATCTTCACGCAACTTTTTGGGATAAATCCCAGAAAGCTTGCTTCAGAATTGAAATTGTCTCCGACATTCACGAATTTATTGAACGTTGGGGCACGAGACGCACGAGACAAGGGAGTCGTATGACCATCGCACCCGCCGCACCCGCCAGCAAAGTTCCCATAGCCACGTCGCTTGGCGAGCCCCCCTTCGTGACCAACCGCGCCCTCCTCAAGTGGATCTCGGACATCGCCACCCTCACGCAGCCCGAACGCATCCACTGGTGCGACGGCTCGCAGGAAGAGTGGTACGAACTCACGCGTGATCTTATTTCGCAGGGCGTGCTGATCCCGCTGAACCCTGAACTTCGTCCCGACAGTTTTCTGGTTCGATCGGATCCGGACGACGTGGCACGCGTGGAAGACCGCACCTTCATTTGCTCGCGCAAGAAGGAGGACGCCGGACCCACCAACAACTGGCGCAACCCCGACGAGATGAACGACGAACTGCGCGGACTGTTTTCGGGCAGTATGCGCGGTCGCACGATGTACGTGGTGCCTTTCTCGATGGGTCCTCTCGGGGGTCCCATCTCTCAGCTGGGCATCCAACTCACCGATTCGCCCTACGCCGTTCTGAACATGCGCATCATGACGCGCATGGGATTCGATGCCCTGGCGCTCATCGACGACAAGACGCCGTGGGTGCCCGCCGTGCACTCCGTGGGTTCCCCCCTCGTCGACGAAAGCGGAAATCGCACCGACGATGTTGTGTGGCCCAGTAGCAGCACCAAGTACATCTGCCACTTCCCCGAGTCGCGCGAGATTTGGTCTTACGGTTCGGGATACGGCGGGAATGCGCTCCTGTCGAAGAAGTGCTTCAGCCTGCGCATCGGCTCCTTCATGGGAAGCCAAGAGGGCTGGCTGGCTGAGCACATGCTCATCCTCAAGCTCACCTCTCCCGAGAACAAGGCGTACCACGTGGCCGCTGCTTTCCCGTCGGCCTGTGGCAAGACCAACCTCGCCATGATCACCCCCACCATTCCTGGCTGGAAAGCCGAGACGATTGGCGATGACATTGCGTGGCTGCGCCCCGGTAAAGACGGACGCCTTTACGCCATCAACCCCGAGGCCGGCTTCTTTGGGGTGGCACCGGGAACCGGTGAGAAGACCAATCCCGTGGCCATGCACACCATCTGGGGCAACACCATCTTCACCAACGTCGGGCTCACCGATGACGGAGACGTGTGGTGGGAGGGCATGACCGAACAGGCTCCAGCACACCTCATCGATTGGCGGGGAGAAGACTGGACCCCCGACTCGGGCCGTCTCGCTGCGCACCCCAACTCGCGCTTCACCGTTCCCATTCAGCAGTGCCCCACCCTTTCTGACGAATGGTTTGAGAGTGACGGCGTGCCCCTCGACGCCATCATCTTTGGTGGTCGCCGAGCCACCAATATCCCTCTTGTTGCCGAAGCCCTCGACTGGGAACACGGTGTCTTCATGGGGGCCACGGTCTCGAGTGAGCAGACGGCCGCCGCCGAGGGAACCGTTGGCGAACTGCGCCGCGACCCTTTCGCCATGTTGCCGTTCTGTGGTTACAACATGGCCGACTACTGGCAACACTGGCTCGACATGGGCGCGAAGATGGGCGAGAACGCGCCCAAGATCTACCAGGTGAACTGGTTCCGCAAAGACGACCAGGGGGACTTCCTCTGGCCCGGCTTTGGCGAGAACTCGCGCGTTCTCGAGTGGATTTGTCGCCGTGTAGACGGCGATGCAGCGGTCACCGACCTGCCCGTCGGTCGGGTCCCCGCGGAGGGCTCGCTCAACCTCGAGGGACTCGAGATTGCGCCGTCCAGCATGGAGCAGCTCTTCGCTGTTGATCCCGCAATGTGGTCTGCCGAGTGCGACCTCACCGAGGGTTTCTTCGACAAGTTCGGGTCGCGCCTGCCCAAAGTTTTGACCGCACAACTTCAGTCACTGCGCAAGCGCCTGACGTAGGTCACCCAAGCTGCGATGCGCACCGGATCGTCTCACCGGTTGCATCGCTTATCAAAAAGTGGGGGCATCCGGCTCGTCTCATCGGATGCCCCCACTTTCTCATGACACAATGACTGCCACACGGGGAGTTTTTGGCTGCACCGGCTCTGATGCCGGGTGACGAATTGGAGCGAGCATGGCTGAATCTCACGAGACCTCAGGGATGAGCGAGCTCGCCGAGGTCATCGAGCGCCTGCGTGCCGAGGGCGGATGCCCGTGGTGTGCGGAGCAGACGCACGAGTCGCTCGTGCAGTATCTCGTTGAGGAAACATACGAGCTCATTGAGGCTATTGAAGCCGGTGACCGGGACGACGTGATTGAAGAGCTCGGCGACGTGCTCTACCAGGTGATGTTTCACGCGAGCCTGGCGGCCGGCAACACGAACGAGAACTACACGCTCGACGAGATTGCCCAGCGGGCCGCCGACAAGATGATCGGGCGTCACCCGCACGTATTTGGCGACGTTCAGTATGAAACCGCGGACGACGTGATTGCCGTGTGGGAAGACCTCAAGAAAGCTGACAAACCTGGTCGCGAATCCACGCTCGACGGCATTCCCCAAACCATGCCCGCGCTCGCGCTCGCCGACAAACTCCTGGGCAAGGCGGCCAAACTTGACTTGGTCGACATCGGCGGTCCGGCGCCTTTCGCCTTCGAGAGCGAAGATGAGCTGGGGCCTCTGCTGGTGGCTATCGTGGCCTCAGCCAGAGCACAGGGCCTCGACTCAGAGCGTGCCCTGCGCTCGGCCCTGCGCGAGTTGCAGATCGACATTCGGGAAGCCGAAGCCACCGACGCCGACTAGCGGCGTGAATCGAACTCGCTAAATAATCCCGGCCGCCCGGCCGTATGTCATGGGGCCGCCCTTATCGGCCGGGAACCCGTAGCCGAGCACAAAGACCGTGTCGACATCCTCGGCACTCGCAGCAATTCCGTCGGCAACAACCCGTTGCCCCTCGGCGGCCAAGGCCCCGACGCAGCGTGTCACGATCTCGTGATCATCGAGAGGCCCCGACTCCGCAGGAACGTGTGCGACTCTGCCCGCCTTCTGGGCCGCTGAAATCAACTCAGCAATCTCGGCGCGTTCGGTGACGGAACGGTCTTCTCCGTGGGCAAACCAGCCGGCACCCGTCTTATTGCCGAAATCGCCACGAGCTACCACGTCGCCTAAGAGGGCCCAGCCGGGTTCCTCGGCATCACCGGCTTCGCGTCTGATGTGCCAGAGGATGTCGAGGCCGACGAGATCCATCACCCGAAACGGACCCATCTTGAACCCAAAATTTTCGAGAGCGGCATCAATCTGAGCCGTCGATGCACCCTCGAGTGCGCAGTTCAACGCTTCGAGCACATAGGCGTCAAAAACGCGATTGCCGATAAAGCCATAACCCACCTGTGCCACGACCGCCGTCTTGCCCATGCGCACCACCAAGTCGAGCACTGCATCGAGCGTGTGGGTCGACGTGTGCCGTGCGTCGATAACCTCGACGAGCTTCTGAACGTGGGCGGGGGAGAAGAAGTGAAGACCACAGACCTGCGCGCGGCGGTTCGTGGCCTCGGCGAGGGCATTCACATCCAGCGTCGATGTGTTCGTGGCGAGAAGAGTGTCGGGACGCACAATCCCATCCAGCTGGGCAAAAAGTGCACGCTTGGCCTCGAGATTCTCAACGATGGCCTCCACGACCAGATCGACGTCCGTGATGTCGTCAATCTCGTGCGCCGCGCGCAAGCGTTCACTCATCGTGGCCGCGTCATCCGCAGAGAGCGTGCCCTGAGCGGCCTGGCGCTCGAGTTCCCGCCCGATCCAGATCACCGCATCTGCGGCTCGTCCGGTTGCGTTGTCGAATAGGACAACGTCACACCCGGCGCGCAACAGGCAGAGCGCGATGCCGCGTCCCATGTGTCCCGAGCCAACGACGGCGGCCCGCTCAATCCGTGTCACGTGGCACTCGTCGGTGGTCGCGGCTGCTGTCACCGGTCGCAGGCCAAGAACTGTTCGCGGTAGTTGAGGATGTGCCGGTCGAGGGGAGCTGCGGCAACTCCCGAGAGTGCGCGAATGTCGTCGGAGACCAGCGACATCTCATCGGCTCGAATCGAGTAGAAGCAGCTTCGCCGGGATTCCTTCATGGCCACGGGGTCGGGGAGGCCCTTGGTCAGGAGCCGGTCAAAGTCGTCCACGTCTTCGTAGGCCAGTTTCGTTCCCAGAAGGCTGTTGATGCGCTCAGCGGTCTGACCGAACGTGAGCGCCTCGGGACCGGTGAGGTTATAGGTTTTTCCTTCGTGACCGGAAGTGCGCAGGGCACCGGCTATCGCCGCACCGATGTCGCGACGAGAGACCCAGCTGGTCGTCCCCGAACCGGCGGGGGCCGCACACAAGCCCTGATCAAACATGTGGGGTGAGCTGGCTTGATACAAGCTCGTGCGCAGGAAGGTAAAGGGAACGCCCGAGGCGCGAATCATGTCTTCGGTCTCGGCGTGAGACACGCTGTGGATAAAGACCGCGTCGGTAGCGGCATTGACGTACGAGAGATACGCGAGCTGGGCCACATCCGCCTGGCCCGCGGCCTCCACGAACGCACTGTGTTTGCGCAGACGTTCGTCGTGAGTTTCGTAGAGCGACACCATGAAGACCCGGTCACCGGGATTCAGCGCATCGGCAACCCGCTGTGGATCGGCGAAGTCGCCCTCCAGCACCTCTGCCGCACCGAAGTGCGCAGCCCTTTTTGCGTCGCGCACCAAGAGTCGAACCGCAACCCCCGACTCAATGAGTAGTCGAGCGGCCTCGCCCCCGACATGGCCGGTGGCTCCGGTGATCACAATCACGATGTCTCCTTATGTTGAGCTCCGTACCCATTCTGTCGCCCTGACAGCCCGACGCGTATAGTTTCACCATGCGCACAGCGCCCGATTTCTTTGATGAGGCCCTGCGCACCGATTCACGAACGCGGGCAGTGGCCTTCTTCGACACCGAGGTGTCCTACGCCGCGGTGAACGCGCGGGCGAACGTGGCCGCCGCCTGGCTGAGGGCTCAGGGTGTTGGCCACGCCGATCGCGTCGTCGTTCAGTTGCAAAACGTGCCGCAGTTTGTGATTCTCGCGCTGGCCGTGTGGCGCATTGGTGCGGTGCTCGTTCCCGTCAACCCCATGTACAAGCGCGACGAACTGGTTCACGCAATTACCGATAGCGGCGCCAGTATGTTTATCGGCGCAGCCCAGACTGCCACCGAAGCTCGTGGCGCCTGCGTGATGGCCGAACTCGCGCGGTGCTGGTTCGTCGATGAGTTTGCCCTTCAGCAACGCAATGACGAGCGTCTTTACGCTACGGCGGCGGCAGGCGATGTCGACCCGACTCTCGCGGACATTCTCGGTGGGTCGGCAGAGGCCTCGGAAGACGCGCCCGCCGTAGCGTGGGAAGAACTTCGGCCGGAAGACACGGCTCTGATTTGCTACACGTCGGGTACATCTGGCAGCCCCAAGGGCGCCATCATGTCGCACGACAACATCGCCGCGAGTGTGATTGCCTATCGCGACTGGTGGCAAATTCCCCGGGGGACAGACATTGCGGCTGTGGCGCCCCTGTGTCACATCACGGGAATCGTTTGCGGACTCCTCTTGCCGTGGCTCACGCAGTCTGCCGCCATCATGACCTACCGTTTTCACCCCGACGTGGTGCTCGACGCATTCACTGAACATCGCCCGGGTTTCATGGCCGCAACGGCAACGGCGTATCAGGCTCTGCTGGCGTCACCCCTGGCGTCACCCGAACGCTTTGCGTCCTTTCGAACGCTCTGTTCTGGCGGTGCGGCCTTGCCCACTGCTGTGCTCGAGCGATTCCAGGCCGAGACGGGTCACTATGTCTACAACGGGTACGGCCTCACCGAGACGTCCGCTGCGTGCATGTCCGTCCCGTTCGGCAGCGTGGCGCCCACCGACGCGGAGTTCGGCGTGGTGTCCACCGGACGCATGCTGGACGGCTTCGACATCCGCATTCTCGACGACGGCCACAATCACGTGGGGCCTGGCGAACTCGGCGAAATCGCCATCTCGGGCCGGGGAGTGTTTAGCGGTTACTGGCAGCGCCCGGAAGTTACTGCCGAGTCATTTGTCGACGGCTACTTCCTGACCGGCGACATTGGCTGTATCCGTGACGACTGGATTTACGTGCTCGATCGCAAAAAGGAATTGATCAACGCCGCGGGATTTAAGGTCTCGCCACGTGAGGTGGAGGATGTGCTCTACCGTCATCCGGCAGTTCGGGAAGCGGGTGTCACCGCAATGCCGGATGACTACCGCGGGGAGGCCGTGCTCGCGGTGATCTCGCTGCGTCTCGGTGCATCGGTCGACACGGAAGAGGTTCGCGCTTTTGTGAAGGAACGACTGGCTGCCTACAAGGTGCCCGCGCAGATAATTGTCGTCGACGACCTGCCAAAGAACACGAACGGCAAGATCCTGCGTCGCGAGTTGGCGGCGCTCGCCGTGCGAGAATAGGGGTCATGGCGCGCGACGTAAATCCCCCTCGAGGTATGCGCGATTTTCTCCCCGCAGAAAAGGCCGCGCGCGAGCAGGCACTCGCGGTGATTCGACACACATACGCTGCGCACGGGTTCGATGAGATTGAGACCCCGGTGGTCGAGGACTACGACCGCCTGCACTCTGGCCTGGGCGGCGACAATGAAAAGCTGGGCTTCAGCGTGCTTAAGCGCGGACTCTCCCAGGACGATTTGACCGCGGCGTCAGCCGCCGGCGACCCCCACGCCCTCGCCGACCTGGGACTGCGATTTGACCTCACGGTGCCGTTGGCGCGCTATTACGCCACGCACCGCGCCGACCTGCCCGGCGTTTTTCGCGCCATGCACGTGGGCCCGGTGTGGCGAGCCGAACGCCCGCAGAAGGGCCGCTACCGGCAGTTCGTGCAGTGTGACATCGACATCGTCGGAGACGCCACGTCTCTGGCCGAGGTTGAGCTGATCACGGCAACGTCGGCTGCTCTCGTCGCGCTGGGTCTTTCCGACTGCACGATTCGCCTCAATGACCGGCGAATCCTCTCGGGAATTCTGCACTGGTGTGGCTTTGCCAGCGAACGCTTTGAACAGGTTCTCATCTCGGTCGACAAACTCGACAAGATTGGTGTTACCGGCGTGGTCACCGAACTTGCCGAATTCGGCGCAGATTCCGCCGCAGTTCTCGGCGGTCTGCTGGAGGGCATGGCGCCGGCGCTGGCCGCTGGCGGCGTTGAACTCGCCACCGAGGCGATTCTGGCCGTGCTGCCCGAGGGTATTGACCCGGATGCGGTTGCCGCGCTAGAGACGCTGGCCAACGCGCTGGGTCACCTGCCCAACGGAGTAAGCGTGGTGTTCGACCCCACCCTCGTGCGCGGAATGGGGTACTACACCTCCACCATCTTTGAGATTTCTCACCCCGAGTCGGGCTCGTCCATCGGAGGCGGTGGACGGTACGACGGAATGATTGGTCGTTTCCTCGGCGAAGATGTGCCTGCCGTTGGTTTCTCGCTCGGCTTTGAGCGCATCATCGATCTCCTTCCGACCCCCACGACATCGTCGTCGGGAGTGGTGCTCATCCACGAGCCCGTGCTGGAAAACGCCGACGGTGCGCTGGCCACCCTCATGGCCATCAAGGCCGAGCTGGTAGCCCAGGGAAAGCGCGTTCGCCTCGAGCGCCGCGTCAAGAACCTCACCCCGGTTCTGGATCGCGCCAAACTCGCGGGGTTCACATCGTTCGCGTTCGTTAGCGCTGACGACCGCACGCTGGCCGATATCACCCTCAAAACTCTCGACGAGTCGCGCCCCTAGAATTAGGGGCGAACTCAACTTTTCTTGCCATTGAGGGAAGACCCACACAAGGAGCAATCGTGACCTACATCGACGCAATCGGCGCCCGCGAAATTCTTGACTCGCGCGGTAACCCCACGGTTGAGGTGGAGGTTCTGTTGACCGACGGCACCGTATCCCGGGCTGCGGTTCCTTCAGGCGCATCCACGGGTGCTTTCGAGGCCTACGAGCTGCGCGATGGCGATAAGGGTCGCTACCTCGGCAAAGGCGTGCTCAAGGCAATCGCCGCCGTCACCCAGACAATCGCTCCGGTGCTCGACGGCATGGACGCCACGGACCAGCGCCTCATCGACGCCACGCTGATTGCACTCGATGGCACCGACAACAAGAAGAAGCTCGGCGCAAACGCCATCCTTGGCGTGAGTCTGGCTGTGGCACGCGCCGCGGCTGATTCGCGTGACCTGCCGCTCTTTCGCTACGTAGGCGGACCCAACGCCCACACACTCCCCGTGCCACTCATGAACATCATCAACGGTGGCGCACACGCCGACACCGGTGTGGATATTCAAGAATTCATGGCCGTCCCCCTGGGCGCCTCGTCGTTCTCCGAAGCCTTGCGCTGGGGCACCGAGGTTTACCACGCGCTCAAAGACCTCCTGAAGAGCAAGGGCCTCGCCACGGCACTCGGCGACGAAGGCGGCTTCGCGCCCGATCTGCCCAACAACCGCGCTGCGCTGGAACTCATCATGGAGGCCATCGGCAAGGCCGGCTTCACACCCGGCAAGGATGTGGCCCTGGCCCTCGATGTGGCATCCACGGAGTTCTTTGCCAACGGCGCGTATTCGTTCGAAGGCTCCACGCGTTCGGCCGCCGAGATGTCGGCCTACTACGCCGAACTGCTGGCCGCCTTCCCGCTGGTCTCAATTGAAGACCCGCTGGCCGAAGACGACTGGGCGGGCTGGACACACCTCACCGCCGAACTCGGCGACAGGGTTCAGCTCGTTGGTGACGACCTCTACGTAACCAACCCGAAGCGACTGGCCGAGGGGATTGCCCAGCGCGCCGGAAACAGCATCCTTGTCAAGGTCAACCAGATCGGTACGCTCACCGAGACGCTCGATGCCGTTTCGATGGCACAGCGCCACGGCATGACGGCCATCCTGTCGCACCGTTCGGGCGAGACCGAAGACACCACGATTGCCGACCTCGCTGTGGCCACGGACTGTGGCCAGATCAAGACGGGTGCGCCGGCGCGAAGCGAGCGCGTGGCCAAGTACAACCAGCTGCTGCGCATCGAAGAAGAGCTGGGAGAGGCCGCCGTCTTCGCCGGTCGCTCCGCTTTCCCGCGATTCACAGCGTAAGCCCGTAGCCTTTTCGTATGGATCCGAAGCGCCCAGACGTTCGCGGGGTACCCCGCGAGAGTGCGGCCGGTTCGACAGGAGCGACATCGCGCGCACCGCGAACGAAGAAAGGACGCCCCGAGAGGGCACGCGCTAACGCGGCGCGGCCAACCGAAGAGCGACGTCCGAGGATTGCCAAAGACCGGGCAGAACGACCGGCCAGCACTTTCCGGCTGAAGCCGGTGCGCACGTGGGTGCGCGCACGCACCGAGGTAACCCCCACCGGTGAACGTCGCGTGGGTATCTGGCTGGGCAGTTTTCGCATCTCGGGACTCACGGTTCTCGTGCTGGCGCTCGTCATCCTGGGGGTCGGCGTGCTCGGCCCGCAGATCAATGTTTTTGTTGAGCAGCGGCGCGATGTCGCCGACCTCGAACAACTGGTGCGTGAAAAGGAAATGGCCATCGATGACCTCGAAAAGCAGCGCGCGCGCTGGGAGGATCCGGCCTACATTCGCGCCCAGGCCCGCGAGCGTCTCTTTTACGTGATGCCCGGAGACATCAGCTTCATTGTGATCAGCGACGTGCCGATTGTGGAACGTCCACTGGAGAAACCCAGCACGACAGTTCAATCCACGAAGTCTGATTGGGTGCGCGGACTGTTCAACTCCGTCATGGTCGCAGGGCTCTCGGACGCCACCCCGGCAGAACTTGACGCTGCCACAAATGCGCCGGGAACGAACTAGTCATGTCAACCGCAGCATCAACCTCCGCGCCCACGTTGCAGGACCTCGCCATCGTTTCTGCACAATTGGGTAGACCCGTTCGCGACGTTGTGGCCATTGCCGCACGTTGCGTGTGTGGCGCCCCCACCGTGGTTTCTACCCAGCCACGCCTGGGCGACGGAACACCGTTTCCCACCTTCTACTATCTGACGCATCCGGCGGCGACGTCGTCGCTCTCTGAACTCGAGGGCGACCACGTGATGAACGAGTTTACGCAACTGCTGGCTGACCAACCCGAGATTCGGGCCGACTACGAACGCGCCCATGAGGCATATCTCGCGGCGCGCGAGGCGGTTGGTGTCGTCGACGAAATTGCCGGCATCTCTGCCGGCGGCATGCCCACCCGCGTCAAGTGTTTACACGCCTTGGCCGGCCACGCCCTGGCCGTGGGCCCGGGTGTCAACCCCATCGGTGATCTCGCGCTAGAGCGGGCAACCTGGTCACCGAACGTCTGTGCCTGCATTCCTTACGATGTTTAGCCGGCGAGCCCCACGCGGGCGCACTCTTATCTCCCTCTTGGCCGGCGCGCTGGCCGTTGTCTCGATTGTTTTGGTTCCCGCCATGCCCGCTTCGGCGTCGTGGGTGCGTGACGCGGAGTGGTGGCTAGACTCCTATGGCTTCACCGAGGCGTGGAATGTCACGCAGGGTGAAGGCGTCTTGGTTGCCGTGATCGATTCGGGCATTGCCGATGTTCCCGACCTTGCGGGTGCCGTTGTCGGCGGCGCCGATTTCTCGGGTGTCGGAAGTCCCGACGGTCGCACACCGGTGGGCGTGCAACTGAATCACGGAACTATGGTGGCCTCGGTGCTCGCCGGGCGTGGCACGGGTAACGGAATTCTCGGCACCGCCCCCCAAGCTCAGCTCTTGTCGGCATCCATCGGATTCGGGGGAGTCAGTGAGATTTCGCCGGATGACCAGGTAGCGAGTGCCATACGCTGGTCGGTCGACCAGGGCGCAAAGGTAATCAACATGTCGATCACCCGCAACACTCTCGACTGGCCGCGGAGCTGGGACGAAGCCATGCTCTACGCCTTCGAGAACGACGTGGTGGTGGTGGCCGCGTCGGGAAATCGTGCCAACGGAACCGACGAGGTGGGTGCGCCCGCAACCATGCCCGGTGTGCTCGGCGTCGGAGGCTTTGATCGCAACGGCGATGCGTCGTGGGACGCCTCAACTCAAGGCATCACGATTGGCGTGGCAGGCCCATCCGAAGATCTCATCGGCATCAACAGATTCGGTGACCCGCAAACGTGGTCCGGCAGTAGTGGCGCGGCCCCCATTGTGTCGGGTCTCGTGGCGCTCATTCGCGCGGCACATCCCGAGCTCGATGCCGCTAACGTGATCCAACGTGTGTTGGCCACGGCTACTCCAGTTGGCACCGTGCCGAGTCCTCTCTATGGTTACGGCCGCATTAATGCCGCCGCCGCCGTATCTGCTGACGTTGCGCCCGTGGCCACGAACCCCATGGGTTCACTCGAGGAATGGATTCGGCTCAATCGTCGCGCCGAGCCCACCACCACACCCACGGCATACCCCACATCCACCCCGGCGGCTTTGCCGCTCGCTCGATTGATGTGGCCCGCGTGGGGCTTTTTCGCTCAGCGGTATGGTCTACCCACACTGTTCGTGCTGGTATTCGCTAGTCTTATAGGGCTGGGCATCGCCGCCGTAACCCGGCGCGTACGTCGTGGCCGTCGTGACCGTCGCTCTTAGGGGCGCCGCGACAGCGCACCCACCCTGATTGCTCAAAACGGAGACTTCGACTGTGACCAAGATTCTCATTGTCGGTGCCGGCTATGCCGGTTTCTACACCGCCTGGAAGCTCGAAAAGTGGCTGCGCCCAGGAGAGGCCGAGGTCACCCTCGTTGATCCTCGTCCTTACATGACGTATCAGCCGTTTCTTCCAGAAATTGCTGCCGGCTCAATTGAGGCCCGGCACGCCATTGTTCCCCTGCGTTCGCACCTCAAGAAAACGCACATCGTGGCCGGCAAGGTTACAGCGATCAACCACAAGAAGAAGTCAGCTACCATCACGCCCGAAGAAGGCAAAAACTACGACGTCGAGTATGACCACATCGTGTACACGGCCGGTTCGGTTTCGCGTACCTTCCCCATCCCGGGCATTGCCGAGAAAGCTATCGGCCTCAAGACAATCGAAGAAGCAATTTACGTGCGCGACCGCATGCTCAATGACTTCGATAAGGCAGCGGGCATGCCGCCCGGGCCGGAACGCGATCGCCTACTCACCGTAGTCGTTATCGGTGGCGGGTTTGCCGGCATCGAAATCTTCGCCGAGCTGCGCTCTCTGGCCAGCGCCATCCTCAAGGACTACCCCGAGATATCGTTCGACGATACTCACTTTCACCTCGTCGAGGCGATGGATCGCATCATGCCCGAGGTGTCGCTCAAGACCAGCCAGTGGGTGCTCAAAAACCTCGCCCAGCGCGGAGCTGCCGTTCACCTCGGCACGCAGCTTCGGTCTGCTGCGGACGGCAAGATTGAGCTCTCCTCGGGCGAATCGTTTAGCTCGGATCTGATCATCTGGACGGCCGGTGTAATGGCCAACCCGGCCCTCGGTCAGACCGACTTCCCGCTGGATGACCGTGGTCGCCTGCGTATGCGTGCGGACCTGCGCGTTGAAGGTGAAGACGGGCCACTGCAGGGGGCGTGGGGTGCCGGCGATGCTACGGCAGTCCCCGACCTTTCCGGTGGCGGCTTCAATGGTTTCTGCGTTCCCAACGCCCAGCACGCTGTGCGCCAGGCAAAGCTGCTGGCCAAGAACATCACGGCGGATATTCGCGGCGAAGGCGTTCGCGACTACGTTCACAACAACCTCGGTGTGGTCGCTGGCCTAGGTCTCAACGTCGGTGTCTTTCAGTCGGGCAAGCTCGTGCTCACGGGTTACCTCGCGTGGTTGGCGCACCGTGGGTATCACGGTCTTGCCATGCCCACGTTCGAGCGTAAAGTGCGCGTAATCTGGGGCTGGATCAACAACTTCTTCTTAGGGCGCGACATCGCGTCTCTGACCGCGTACAAGACGCCGCGTGCCTCGTTTGAGGAATACGCGATCCGCGTTCGGTAGCCTTTCGGGGGCAACTAAACGACGGGCCCCCATAGCCCAATCGGCAGAGGCAGACG
>DBCH01000105.1 GCA_002292955.1 Microbacteriaceae bacterium UBA963
GGACGGCGAGATTCTCGTGGCTCCAGTGACCAACACGTCGTGGACGCCCGTGTTCAGCCGCATCAAGGCCGCGGTCTCGGACATCGGTGGAATCATGTGTCACGCCGCCATCGTCTCGCGTGAGTACGGGCTGCCCGCCGTGGTGGGCACCGGCTTCGGTACCACCACCATCAAGACGGGAATGCTCATTCGCGTCGACGGCGACACAGGCAAGGTCACCATCCTGGAAGACGCGTAATCGTGGGCGAACAACCCAGCTGGCAAGACGTTCTCGACCTCATTGCGCAACTCAATGAGAGCGACTACGAGTCGGCGAGCGTGCAGGTGGGCGATGTTTCCATTCGCCTGTCCAAGAATGATGTTGGTTTTGATACGCCTGAATCCGCTGGTCGAGTAGGGGCACAGCCCCGTATCGAGACTGGTTTCGATACGCCGACTTCGTCGGCTACTCAACCAGCGACAGCCGCGGCGTCGGCTACTCAACCAGTGGCGGCCGCGCTGGGCGACACCATTGACGCTCCCATGATTGGCGTCTTCTACCGTCGCCCGTCACCTGGTGCCGCGCCGTTTGTGGAACCCGGTCAGCGCGTGGAAGCCGATACCACCATCGGCATCATCGAGATCATGAAGCTCATGAACCCCATTGTTGCCGGCAAAGCGGGGGTTATCACCGACTTCCTCGTTTCGGACGCCGACGCGGTTGAATTTGGCCAGCCGCTCGCGACCATCAACACCAGCGCTTAGTCGTGTCTGACGTTCCCGTAATCCTGGTCGCCAATCGCGGCGAGATTGCCATGCGCATTATTGCGGCCGCGCGCCGCATTGGGGCGTCGCCCGTGCTCGCTGCCAGCGTGGCCGACAAGGATTCACCGGCTGCTCGCGCTGCCGATCGAGTGATCGTGATTGGCGCGTCTCCGGCCAACCAGTCGTACCTCAAGCCCGAGCAGGTTGCGCAGGCGGCCGTCATGGCCGGCGCCGCCGCCGTACACCCCGGTTATGGCTTCCTCAGTGAGCAACCCGCCCTGTGCGAACTGCTCGAAGAAGAGGGAATCGCGTGGGTGGGACCCCGCCCCGAAACGCTGCGTGCCGTGGGTGACAAGGGCAGCGCCCGCCAGGTGGCCATTGATGCCGGCGTGCCCGTGGGTGCGGGCGTCGAGATTGACGACCCCACCAACGTTGTGGCGCTGGGCGAACAGATTGGCTACCCCCTGCTGATCAAGGCCATCCATGGCGGAGGTGGACGCGGCATCCGTCTCGTCACCAACCCCGAAGAACTCGTTGAGCTGGCGCCCCAAGCTGCCGCTGAGGCCGTGGCCGCGTTTGGCAACGGTGCCCTCTACCTCGAGCGCTACTACGGCCGCGCCCGCCACGTTGAGGTGCAGGTGTTTGGCGATGGCGAAGGCAATGCCTGGATCTTTGGCGACCGCGACTGCTCGGTGCAGCGGCGGCACCAGAAGCTGATCGAGGAGTGCCCTGCTCCCGGCCTCAGTGAGAAGCGTCGCCAGCTGCTGCACGACTCGTCGCGCGCTCTCGTGAAGGTGTTGCGCTATCGGGGAGCCGGAACAGTGGAATTCCTCGTCGACACCGAGTCGGAAGACGTGATCTTTCTCGAAGTCAATGCGCGCATCCAAGTGGAGCACCCCGTGACCGAGGAGGCCTTTGGCGTCGACCTCGTGGCCGCGCAACTGCTCTTGGCGCTCGGGCGCGATCCCGAGTTACCGGATGTGGGCCCCGTGCCGCCGGCGGCTGTGATCGAGATGCGCATCAACGCCGAAGACCCGAACGCTGACTTCCAGCCCAATTCGGGTGACATTACGCGTTTGATTTGGCCCAAGGGCCCCGGCATTCGCATCGACACGCAGATCGAAGAGGGCTACCGCTTTCCTCCGTTCTACGACAGCCTGATGGCCAAGCTCATTGTGCGAGCGCACAATCGCGATGCCGCTGTGGCCGCAGCCACGGCTGCCGTGCGCAACGTGACCATCGACGGCCTTAAGACCACCTTGCCCATGCACGCCTACGTGCTGGCACACCCCGACTTCATTGCCGGCGGTATCCCCACCTCGTGGTTCGGGCCGGTGTGGGAAGCACGAAAGGAGAGCCTGGCATGAGTGCGGCAAAGAACAGTGCGGCAAAAAGTAGTTCGGCGCCGAAGAGCGCATCACGGTCGACCACAGCCGAGTCGAGTGCCCAGCACGGCGTTGCCCCACACCTCGCCTCGGGCGGTTCCCAGCGCACGCGCGGGCCGGTACGCATTGTCGACACGAGCGTGCGGGACGGTAACCAGAGCCTGTGGGCTGCCCTCGGCATGACCACGGGAATGGTGGAGGCGGTGGGTCCGCTTCTCGAGGCAATGAACCTGCAGGCCATCGACTTCACGTCGTCAACTCACCTGTCGATGGGCGTCAAGTTTCACCAGGAGAACCCGTGGGAGCGCGTCTCGCGCATGCGGGCGGTAACCCCCAACACTCCTCTGGCCGCCATCACCACGGGCATGCGCTTCATGTCGTGGGAGAAGGCGTCCGAACCCGTGTTCCGCATGTCGCTGCGACTGCTGGCCCGTCACGGCCTGCGCCGCCTGCAGATTGCCGAACCCATGAACGACGTGGAAGCCACCATGAAGGTGGCCCGTTGGGCCAAGGAAGAGGGCATCGAGCAGGTGGTGGCAGGAGTCGTGTTCACCGAGAGCCCCGTGCACACCGATGAGCG
>DBCH01000152.1 GCA_002292955.1 Microbacteriaceae bacterium UBA963
ACCGGCAACATGTGCTGCGCAAAGAACGCAGCGACCTCGGCGTGAGCATCCAGCGGGAAGATGCCGGCCACGTACTGGTCGGGGCGCACCACAACGATGGCTCCGTCGCGCGAGATCTCGCGTTCGCGGAAAATGTCGCGGCCGTGTCCGGCACAGAAGATCTGGTTCACGTCGATGAGGCCGAACGGAACCTTCACGGGCTTGAACACGTCGGGCACTGGCCCCGGCTCGACCTCGGTGTAGTCCTGCTGGTAGATCACCTTGGTGTCGAAGGTGGCATCCGTGTCCACGCCGGCGGGCGTGTAGAGCACGTAGGGTGAGGCGGGATCGTTCTGCCACCAGTTGGCGAACTCGGCGGTGGGGGTGCCGGTGAGTGCCGGGGCGGCGGCATCGGCGAACACGTAAACTCGCCAACGACCGTCGGCCTCGTGCAGGTGACCGATGTGGCGCCAGCGCACGTCTCCGCGACGAATCACCTCGGCCGACTTGAACGCCTTGCCGATGGGCAGGCCCTTAGCCAGTGCCTGGTGCTCCATGCCCGTGGTGATCTGGTTTTCGGGGTACTGGGTCATGTAGCCCATGGGGAACTCGAACGTGTCGTCGTAGAACTTGGCGAGGCCCGACGGGTCGTCCCACTCGTCGGCGGGCTTGGCCACGAGGGTCGACCATTCCTTGTCGAAGTCGATCAGGTTCTTGGCAATAACCTTGCGCTCCGACGAATAGGTGTCGAGCAGCGTTGCGGGCGCACGATTCTCGAGAACGGCGGCGAGCTTCCACGCGAGGTTCCAGCCGTCTTGAATCGACACGTTCATGCCCTGACCGGCTTTGGCCGAGTGGGTGTGACAGGCGTCGCCCATGATGAAGGCGCGCGGGCTAACTGTTCCGCGCTGGTCATCGGGCACATCGTCGAATCCGTCGGCCAGGCGGTGCGCCACCTCGTAGACCGACCACCAGGCCACACCCTTCACGTCGAGTGTGTAGGGGTGCAGAATCTCGTTGGCGCGATCGATGATGGCCTGCTGCGGGGTGTCGCGCACCTTGCCGCCGTCATCTTCGTCGGTTTCGCCTAAGTCAACGTAGAGGCGCGAGAGGTAGCCGCCCTCGCGGGGGATGAGCAGGATACTGCCCTGGTCGTGCGACTGGATGAGGCACTTGATTTGGTAGTCGGGAAAGTCGGTGTTGACGAGCAGGTCGAGAACGCCCCACGCGTGCAGGGCGGCATCGCCTTCGAGCTTGAGCCCCATGGCGTGGCGCACCTGGCTGCGGGCGCCGTCGCCCCCCACGATGTACTTGGCGCGGACCGTGCGCTCTTCGCCCGCACGAGGCCCGGCAACGTAGCGAACGGTGGCGGCAACCGGATACTCCTGGCTGCGATCAATCTCGAGGTCAACGAACTCAATGCCGTAGTTGGGCGTGACCCGGCCCGGAGCCCGCTCGGCGTCGCGCAAGAAGTAGTCGAGCACGCGCGACTGGTTTACGTAGATGTGCGGCCATTCGCTCAGGCCCTTGGCGTCATCCGGCACGCGGTCCACGCGAACGATGTTCTGGGGGTTCTTGGGATCGGGCGACCACGTGTTCATCTCCACGTTGCGGTAGGACTCAGCTTCAATCTCGTTGGAGAAGCCAAAAGCGGCAAACGTCTCCACCGTGCGCGACGCGATGCCGTCGGCCTGACCCTGCTCCAAGCGACCGGCACGCTTCTCGATGGCGCGAACGTTGATGCTGGGAAAGCGGGAGAGCTGCGCAATCACGGCAACGGCTGCGGGGCCGGTGCCCACCACGAGCACATCCATCTCATCGGGCAGGTCGTCGGGGCGGTCGATGCCGTATCCGGCAGCCGCCTTGATGCGAGGATCGGCCGAAACATAACCGCGTTGGTGAAACTGCACGAGATGACTCCTTATGTTGTGAACGGGCCAAAGTGATTCGCCGAGATGCTTGCGTCTCTATAGTTGAGACACTATTCTAAATATAGAACAACGCTACCCTCGCGTGAGGCAGAGCGCAAGAGATATAGAGAAGACGAGTGAGCGCAGGCACATGAGCACAAACGAATGAACAGAGTCGCATGAGCGCAGAACTAATCGACGGCGGTTCGCAAACGCTGTCTCGCGGACTCACCGCGCTCGAGCTCATAGGAGCAGCGGATGCACCGCTCAGCGTTGCTGACCTGTGTGCCCAGTTGGGCATCCACCGTTCGATGGCCTATCGCTTGGTGAAGACGCTCGAACAGCGGGGTTTCGTGTATCGCGACTCCTCGGGAGGCCTGGTTCTGGGTACCAAGATCGCCACGTTGGCGCGGTCGGTAGCCAAGGGCCTGCAAGAGGCCGCGGCTCCCGAGCTGGCCGCCATCGCCGCCGAGCTGGAGATGACCGCCATGCTCGTCACCTTCGACGGCGAATCGGCCGTGACGCTGAGCACCGCCGAACCACAAAAGGCGGGCACCACTGTTGCCCGCAAGCCGGGCAGCCGCCACTCCATTGATCGTGGTGCTCCCGGACGGGTGCTGCGCTCACAGGTGGACCCGGCCACCTACCCGCCGCGCGACTTCGAGTTCAGCCAAGACGAAGTGCTGCCCGGCGTGGCCGCCGTGGCCGTTCCGCTGGTGATTGCCGGCTACCAGCCCGTGGCGCTTGCCGTGCTCTACTTTCCACGCGAGGTCGATGTGGCACACATCGCCGCCGTGCTCATAGCCTCGGCCGAACGCATCGGTTCTGTCGTCGGCGGATAGCCCGCCCGAGCACACTCGCCCTTGCGCATCAGCATGTGAACAACTTCGACCGTGTGACTGAGCCCTGCGGTAGAATTTTCAGGCATGGGACGAACTCATCGCTCTCATGAATCGTTTCCCACTTTCAATTCGCAAAGGAGCCGTCGTGACTAAATCACTACCTGCCTCCGCGGCAGCAACGCCGGCGCCGTCAAGGGTCTCCTCCCGCGCACGCACCGAGCGCCTCAACCTGAGAACGACGGCGCGTGAAGACGCCCTCATTCGGGCCGCCGCCGAAATCCAAGACAAGAGCGTCTCGCAGTTCGTGCTCGACGCCGCCAAAGAAGCGGCTCAGAACGCCATCCTCGATCAGCGCAGCTTCCGACTCAGTGAAGCCGACTGGAATGCGTTAATGGAGACTCTCGACCGGCCTGCGAAGTATGACCCGAAGCTCGCCGCACTAATGAAACTGGCACCGACAGACCTGACCGCTTGACTATCGAGCCCCTTGCGGGTCAGAACCGCAAGAGTTTCGATAGTGGTAATTCGATTCTTGACGACTGGCTCAAACGATATGCAACACAGAACGAGCGTCGTGGCTTTAGTCGCACATATGTTGCTGTTGCAGAGGATGTCGTAGTTGGCTATGTGTCCCTCGCAACGGGTGACTCGGATCGCGACTTTGTTCCCCTCGAGATAGGCAAAGGCGCGCCTCGCGACGTCCCCGTGATTGTGATCGGCCGACTCGCTGTTGACCGAAGTTCACAGGGTCGGGGTCTCGGCAGAAAACTTCTAGCGTTCGCCCTGCAGCGTTCACTTGAGGTGGCGCAAAAGGTTGGTGTGCGGGCGGTCATCATCCAGGCATTCGACGAGCGTGCCCGCGACTACTACTTGTCAATCACCAACTTTTCGGTTCTTCCCGAGCGGCCGTTGACGATGTGGGTCACCATCGACGACATCAAGCGCTCCTTGGCCTAGCTCTTTCGCGCCCGACCATCGGCGGCGCACATCACAGCCGCGCACGCATGGCCAGCACCGTGCGCACAAAAACTAAGCGCACCAGGGCATTAACTGGTTTGCTAGGGCAATGACAAACAATGAGCCGGCAACGACGCCGGCAAGCAAGCCAGCCACAACCCCGCCAGGCACCCCCGCCGCAACCCAGCCGGGCAGCCGCGTTGCCGCCTGGCTCGGCCTCATGCTCGTGGCGTTCGGTCTGCTCACCGCCGTCACCTCGTATTCGCCACTTGCCGGTGACATCAGCGCAGAAATTGGCCTCACCGATGTCACCTACGGCCTGCTGGGCACGGTGGGTCCGTTCACGTTCGCGTTCGTCTCGCTCATCACGCCGTTCGTGGCTCGTCGCATCAGCCTCGAGTGGACCATTGTGATTGCCGCCGTGATGATTGGCGCCGGTCAGGTTCTGCGCGCGGTGGCGGGGGAGTCACTGGGCTTTTTTGCCTGGTCGCTGGTGGCCATGCTCGGCGTGGGTGCCGGCAACCTGCTGCTACCGCCGCTCGTCAAGCGCTTCTTCCCCGACCGCATTGTGTCGGTGAGCACCGTGTATCTCACCGTCATGGTGATCTCCACCATTTATCCGCCGCTGTTGGCCGTGCCCATTGCCCAGTGGATCGGCTGGCGCGGATCAATCGGCGTGTGGGGCCTGATCGAGCTCATCGCGGTGCTTCCGTGGCTGATCGTCATCTTTAGCGGCCGAAGGGCCAAGGCGGCGGCCCGGTCAGCCAACGTGGCGTCAACAGGCGTGGGCCACCGCACCATCACCAAGCGCGTGTGGTCGCACCCCACCAGCTGGGTGATGCTCGTGATGTACGCCATGGCGACCATCAACTTCTACACCGTGGTGGCGTGGATTCCGGCCATTCTGTTCGAAACAGCGGGCATCGACCCGGCCACGGCCGGCGCGCTGCTGGCCCTATATTCGGCCATGGGAATTCCGCTCGGCTTCTTTATTGCCCCGATTGTGGCCAAGGTCAAGAACCTTGGAATCGTCTACGCAGTGGTGGCCGCGATCGTGATCGTGGGCTACCTGGGCCTGTGGTTAATGCCCGGCACGGCAACGTGGCTGTGGATGATGCTCGCCGGCATTTCTCCCACCATTTTCTCGTTCACCCTCATCGCCACCAACTACCGCACCTCCAACGAAATGGGCGGCGTGACCCTCGCGGGAATGGTGACCTTTGGCGGGTACCTCATTGGTGGTTTCGCACCGCTGATGGTGGGCGTTTTCGCCGCCGACAAGCTCGACTGGGGCATCACCTACGCCATGCTCATCGCTTCGATGATTGTGGTCATTGGCATGAGTTTTGGCCTGCGCCGCCGAGTCTTGGTAGACCAGTAAGTTTTGTGGCCCGCCCCCGGGCACAAGCGACGACAAGCACGAACGAAAGAAGGAACCATGGAGCGCAGGTCGATTGTCGTTGCCGGTGGTGGCCCCACCGGGCTGGCCGTAGCACTGGGGTTGGCCCAGCGCGGGGCTGAGGTCACGGTGCTCGATCGGGCGTCGGCCCCCAGCAATGCACCGCGTGCCCTGGCCTACCTGCACACCGTTCTGCCCGGCTTTGCCGAGCTGGGTGTGCTCGACGACATTGTGGCCGAGGCCGCCATTGGCGACGGCATGAACTTTATCGATCACGACTCGGGCGAGACCTTCCACATGACGCTCGATGTGATTGCCGACGACGTGCCCTACGCGTTTGTTCCCCAGGTGGGCCAAGACCGGGTGGGTCAGATTCTGCTGCGCCACCTCGCGAAGTTCGACAACGTTGAGGTGCTTTACGACCACGACATCACGGGCATCAGCCCGGATGACGCGTCGGTCACCGTTACGGTGGCCACAGCGCAGGGCGAGAAGCAGTTTGTGGCCGATTGGCTCGTGGGAGCCGACGGGGCATCGAGTTCGGTGCGTCGACTTCTCGATCTCGCTTTTGAGGGCATGACCTGGCCCGACAAGTTTGTCTCCACCAACGTGCGCGCCGATCTGGGTTCTGCCGGCATGAAGATTGCCAACTGGCGCATCGACCCGGTTTACGGCGCGGTGATTGCGCGGTACTCCGACGACAACCTGTGGCGCTTTACCTACAAAGAGGATGCCGAGCTGCCCGATGAGGGGCTCGAAGAGCGCATTCACGCCCACTTTGCGACGGCCATGCCCGGCAACCTGCCCTACGAGCTCGTGCAGTTTGCGCCGTACCGCATTCATCAGCGCGCTACGGAGTCGTTCCTCTTTGGTCGGGTGCTGCTGGCGGGGGATGCCGCACACGTCACCAACCCCATCGGTGGGCTGGGTCTCACGGGCGGTTTTCTCGATTCCTTCGTGCTCTCCGAAGCCCTGGCCGCCGTGGTGCACGGTGAGGCACCCGACAGCGTTCTCGATCGTTACGCCGAAGAACGCCGGCGAGTGTTTCTCGAGTACGTCTCGCCCACGGCGTCGTTCAACAAGGGCATGCTCTTCGATGACCACGCCCCCGAAGTTAAGCAGGGCATGCTGGGCGGATTACGCCACGTGCTCAACGACCGCGAGGTGCGGCGCCAAGACCTGCTCGGCTGGCAGGCCATGGTGACTCCCTCCGTTCTCTCATCGCAGAGCTAGCGGGGAATCGTGGCTGACAACGGGTTAGCGGAAGTGGATATGACTGAAATGGCAATCGCGTCGTTCGACGGTCTGGTCTGTGTGGTTACGGGCGGTGCTTCGGGCATCGGCCGGGGCATTGCCGAGGCCTTGGTGCGCGAGGGTGCGCACGTGGTGATTGCCGACATTGAAGAGGGTGTGCTCACCGAGACGGCCCGGCAGATTGGTGCAACGCCCGTGCTCACCGATGTGAGCGAGCGCGCCAGCGTGCAGGCTTTGGCCGATCGCGTGCTAGCTGAGCACGGCCGCATCGACATTGTGTTCAACAACGCCGGGGT
>DBCH01000025.1:0-4968 GCA_002292955.1 Microbacteriaceae bacterium UBA963
GTAATGCTCGGGACAGATATCTTTGCGGCCCGCGTGGCAACACTTGCGCTCCTTGGTCCCCGGGTTTCCGAAAGATATTTGAGCATCGCGGGAGCTGACCATCAACCGGAACTCGTGATCACCCCTTCCGTCGATATTGACGCCGAACATTTTGGTAACTACGCAACGGTGTTTGCTCAACAGCTCACCGCTCAGCGCGCTGTGGATATCGAACGCGGTCAGACGATGGCCGGACCGCACCGAGACGACATCGCGATTTCTCTGAATGCGCTTCCCGCGAAGGGTTATGCCAGCCACGGTGAAACATGGTCGCTCGTGCTCGCTCTCCGTCTGGCCGAACTCGACGTGAAGCGACGTGAAGGTCCCGCGGGAGACCCGATTGTGATTTTGGACGACGTTTTTGCCGAGCTTGACGCGGGCCGCCGAGAACTTCTCTGCCAGAGCCTCATCGACGTTGAACAGGTGCTTGTCACGGCCGCAGTTCGCGAAGACGTGCCCGCGTCGATGACGGCTCAGCTGATCACCATCAGCAGCGGCGCGGTTGTGCCATCCGAAGAAGGGTCCGCAACATGACCCGCGACGAATCATCAGCGGCGAGCGAGCTTTTTGATCGCCTTCGCTCGCGCATGACCCTCTCGGCCGATGCGCGTAAGCGGCGCACGCGACGCTCGGCCGATGCGGCGAGCGAGCCGTTTGGTGGGGGGCGCGATCCACGTGGACTGGGTGTGATCGTCGGCGAACTCACCTCGGATCTCGGGTGGACGTCGTTCCTCACCGAGTCCGACCTCATGAGCGGTTGGCCAGAGGTCGTGGGCCCCGACGTGGCGGCGCGAACCACACCCCAGGGTCTCACCGACGGCACCCTGCTCGTGCTGTGTGAATCGACCGCCTGGGCAACGCAGTTGCGCCTGCTCTCCCCAGAGATTCTCACGCGCCTTGTGGCCGCGTTTCCCGACGCACGCGTGACGGCCCTGAGCTTTCGGGGACCCGATCAACCCTCCTGGAAACGGGGTCTCCGATCGGTTCCCGGCCGAGGCCCGCGCGACACCTTTGGCTAGCGCCACCGGAGTGCTCGCAGGCCGTCTCGGTGAACGCGCGGACACCGTCACGTCCCAGTAATTCACAGCCCAATTGGGTAGAATCCACCTAGGATTTAAACCGGTTTGGGAGTGCGTAGCGTAGATGGCAACGGAGTCAAAAAAAGCCTCATCAGAGGGCGAATACGGAGCCAGCGACATTCAGGTTCTCGAGGGTCTCGAGGCCGTTCGAAAGCGCCCCGGCATGTACATCGGGTCCACCGGCCCTCGGGGCCTGCATCACTTGGTCTACGAGGTCGTCGACAACTCTGTTGACGAAGCCCTGGCGGGGCACTGCGACGACATTCAGATCTACATGCAGGCCGACGGCTCGATTCGAGTCGTTGACAATGGCCGCGGTATTCCGGTCGACGAACACCCGGTTGAGAAGAAGTCCGCGGTCGAGGTGGTGCTGACCGTTTTGCACGCCGGCGGTAAGTTTGGCGGCGGCGGCTACTCCGTCTCTGGTGGCTTGCACGGGGTCGGTATTTCGGTGGTGAACGCGCTCTCGACCAAGCTCGATGTTGAGGTGCGCCAACAGGGAGCCATCTACACGCAGTCATACGCGAACGGCGTTCCGCTGGCTCCCCTCAAAAAAGGCGGGCCCACCAAGGACACCGGAACTTCCGTCACCTTCTGGCCCAACGCCGAAATTTTTGAGACCGTTGAGTTCGACTTCGAGACGCTTCGTCAGCGGTTTCAGCAGATGGCCTTCCTGAACAAAGGACTGAGCCTCACCGTGAGCGATCAGCGCTCGGGCGACAAGAACCAGGGCGGTGACACACCGGTTACCTACAAGTTTGATCGCGGCCTGATGGATTACGTGGAGTATCTCAACAAGGCCAAGAAGGCAGAGATCGTCAACGAAGAAATCATCTGTTTCGAGTCAGAAGACAAAGAGAAGAGCCTCTCCGTCGAAATTGCGATGCAGTGGACCACTGCGTATATCGAGAGCGTGCACACCTACGCGAACACAATCAACACGCACGAGGGCGGCACGCACGAAGAGGGCTTTCGGGCGGCGCTCACCTCGCTCATCAACAAGTACGCCCGCGACAAGGGAATCCTCAAGGACAAAGACGAGAATCTGTCCGGGGATGATGTCCGCGAGGGTCTCACCGCGGTGATTTCGATCAAGCTCGGGGAGCCGCAATTCGAAGGCCAGACAAAGACAAAACTGGGCAACACCGAGGCCAAGAGTTTCGTGCAAAAGGTGACGAACGACAACTTGAACGACTGGTTCGAACGAAACCCCCTCGTTGCCAAAGAGATTATTCGCAAGGCGCTGCAAGCCGCCAGCGCGCGCTTGGCTGCGCGAAAAGCACGTGAAACGGCACGGCGCAAGGGCCTGCTCGAGGGCGGCGGAATGCCCGGAAAACTCAAGGACTGCCAGAGCAAGGACCCCTCGCTCTCCGAGGTCTTTTTGGTGGAGGGCGATTCAGCCGGCGGTTCGGCCGTGCAGGGCCGAAACCCGGAGACCCAAGCCATTTTGCCTCTCCGCGGCAAGATCTTGAACGTGGAAAAGGCCACGTCGGACCGCATGTTTGCCAACGCCGAAGTTCAGGCCATGTTGACCGCCTTCGGTACCGGGGTGGGCGCAGACTTTGACGCCGATAAAGCCCGGTATCACAAAATCGTATTGATGGCCGATGCCGACGTGGACGGCCAGCACATCACCACGCTGTTGTTGACCCTCATCTATCGCCACCTGCCGGGCCTGATTGAGCGCGGTTTTGTCTACCTGGCGCAGCCGCCGCTGTATCGCATCAAGTGGTCGAACTCCGAACACCAGTACGTGTACACCGACGCTGAACGCGACGCGCTCCTCGAGGACGGCGCCAAGGCCGGCAAGCGCATGCCCAAGGACAACGGAATTCAGCGCTACAAGGGTCTCGGCGAAATGGATTACCGCGAGCTCTGGGAGACCACAATGAATCCCGACACCCGAACCCTGCTCCAAGTGACTCTGGCCGACGCGGCCGCTGCCGACCTCATCTTCCACACACTGATGGGCGACGATGTTGAGGCCCGCCGAACCTTTATCCAGCAGAACGCTAAGGATGTGCGTTTCCTTGACATCTAACGACGACACCACGAACGTGACCGAACCAGTGACCGACCGCGTCAAGCAGGTCGATCTTCAGCTCGAGATGCAGCGCTCGTACCTCGACTACGCGATGAGCGTGATCGTGGGCCGCGCACTTCCCGAGGTGCGTGACGGCCTGAAGCCCGTGCATCGACGGGTGATTTACGCCATGTTCGACGGCGGTTATCGACCCGACAAGGCATTCTCCAAGTGCGCCCGCGTGGTGGGCGACGTGATGGGGCAGTTTCACCCGCACGGAGACTCGGCCATCTATGACGCCCTCGTTCGGCTCGTGCAACCCTGGAGCCTGCGATACCCGCTCGCTCTTGGCCAGGGAAACTTTGGCTCTCCGGGTAACGACGGTGCTGCCGCTCCGCGATACACCGAGACAAAGATGGCACCGCTTGCTCTCGAGATGGTGCGCGATATCGAAGAAGACACCGTCGACTTCCAGGACAACTACGACGGTCGTACTCAAGAACCCACCATTCTTCCGGCCCGCTTTCCGAATCTGCTGGTTAATGGCTCCGTGGGAATCGCCGTGGGCATGGCCACGAACATCCCACCGCACAATCTCCGTGAGGTCGCGGACGCGGCTCTGTTCGCGCTTGCTCACCCCGAGGTCGTAGGAGAAGAGCTTCTTACCGAACTGATGGTCCGCGTTAAGGGCCCGGATTTCCCCACGGGCGCCCAGGTATTGGGCACCAAGGGCATCGTCGACATGTATCGCACGGGTCGTGGGTCCATCACCATGCGTTCGGTCGTTACCGTGGAAGAAATTCACGGGCGCACGTGCTTGGTGGTTACTGAACTGCCGTATCAGGTCAATCCCGACAACCTCGCGCTGCGCATCGCCGAGCTCGTCAAGGAGGGCCGCCTTTCCGGCATTGCCGACATTCGGGATGAAACGAGCGGCCGCACCGGCCAGAGACTCGTCATCGTTCTCAAGCGTGACGCGGTGGCGCAGGTTGTGCTCAATAACCTCTACAAGCACACGGCGCTTCAAGAGAACTTTGGCGCGAACATGCTGGCGATTGTTGACGGCATTCCGCGTACGCTGGCACTCGACGGCTTTATCACTGCGTGGATCGCGCACCAGATTGACGTCATTGTGCGTCGCACCACATTCCGCCTCAAGAAGGCCGAAGAGCGCATGCACATTTTGCGCGGCTACCTCGCCGCGCTCGATGCCCTCGATGAGGTCATCGCGCTCATTCGAAAGAGCGCCACCGTCGACGACGCGCGCGAGGGGCTCATGGCGCTTCTCAGTATTGACGACCTGCAAGCCCGGGCGATTCTCGAGATGCAGTTGCGCCGACTCGCGGCACTGGAGCGGCAGAAGATTATCGACGAGGCTGCCGAGCTGGAAGCGCAGATTGCGGACTTCAAGAGCATCCTGGCCTCGCCAGAGCGTCAGCGGACGATTGTCACCGACGAACTCACCGAGATTGTTGATAAGTACGGCGATGAGCGGCGAACGCAAATCATGGCCGGCTACGGCGGCGACATGAACCTCGAAGACCTGATTGCCGAAGAAGAAATGGTGATCACCGTCACCCGCGGCGGATACATCAAGCGAACGCGCAGCGACAACTATCGCTCGCAGCATCGTGGCGGCAAGGGCGTCAAGGGCGCCCAATTGCGGGCCGACGATGTTGTTGAACACTTTTTTGTGACAACCACTCATCACTGGCTCTTGTTCTTCACGAACACCGGGCGGGTGTTGCGGGTCAAGGCGCACGAGGTAATGGAGACGGGCCGCGACGCGAAAGGCCAGCACGTGGCAAACCTGCTGGCACTCAATCC
>DBCH01000025.1:5157-5324 GCA_002292955.1 Microbacteriaceae bacterium UBA963
CTCTTGATCGACGAAGACACCGACGTCCTGCTCGTCTCGCGAAAGGGCATGAGCCTGCGATTTACGGCTACGGATGAGGCGTTACGGCCCATGGGTAGGTCAACGGCGGGTGTGACCGGAATGAAGTTCCGCGCGGACGACTGGCTTCTCGATGCCGCGGTTGTGAC
>DBCH01000122.1:0-5625 GCA_002292955.1 Microbacteriaceae bacterium UBA963
GTAATCTCACGCTCTTCAGACACGATGCGGTCACCGGTGCGAAGTCGCGAGAGCGGCTTGCGGAAGGGATGCTCACCCTCAGCCACCGCAGCGCCGCCGCGCCATTGTTCGGTGAGCCCGCTGAGGACATCGGGCGACCCCTGCAGTGCGACACGACGCATGAAGTGTTTGACCGCTCGGATGCCGCCCAATTCTTCTCCGCCACCAGCACGACCGGGACCACCGTGCACGAGGTGCGGCACGGGCGATCCGTGACCGGTCGAGCTGCGAGCCACGTCGCGATCGAGAACCAGAATGCGACCGTGGTAGGGCGCGATCAGCGACACGGTCCGTGCGACGAACGCGGGGTCGTGACTGCACACGGTGGCAACGAGCGACCCGCCGCCACGATTGGCGAGCCGCGCCGCATCTTCCGGTGCCGAGTAGGTGACGATTGAGGCAATCGGACCAAACGCCTCAATCTCGTGAACGGCATTCGCTTCGGAATCGTCAAAGCGCAGGAGGATGGGCGCGAGGAACGCGCCGTCATCGTCAGGGCCCACGGTGCCGTCCGCGAGTTTAACGTCGGGAGCACCCGTGCTGCCAAAGACGATGCGGCCGCCCCCAGCAATCAGCGCTTCCACGCTGCGAACAACATCGTCACGCTGTTCCGTGCTCGCGAGCGGACCCATGGTCGTGCCCTCAGTGCGCGGATCACCCACCACCGTGCGGGCGGTGATGCGCTCAGCGATGGCAGCCACGAGGTCGTCTGCCACGGCTTCCGGCACGATGATGCGACGAATGCTCGTGCACTTCTGCCCCGCCTTCGTGGTCATCTCGGAGACGACAGAAGCCACGAACGCGTCGAATTCGGGTTCGCCTGGCTTTACATCCGGACCAAGGATGGCGGCGTTGAGCGAATCCGCCTCTGCGGTGAATCGGATCCCCCTGCGAATGATGCCGGGGTGCATGGCGAGGCCCGCCGCGGTGTTGGCCGAACCGGTGAAAGACACGTGATCGCGCAGATCGAGTAGATCGAGCACGTCGCGCGCTCCCCCGCACACCAGTTGCAACGATCCGTCGGGCAGGAGACCCGAGTCGACCATGACACGCACTGCCGCTTCGGTGAGAATCGCCGTAGGCGTTGCCGGCTTGACGATTGAGGGAACCCCGGCGAGAAAGGCTGGCGCGAACTTCTCGAGCATGCCCCAGACCGGAAAGTTGAACGCGTTGATCTGAAACGAGACACCCGAGATGCGCTCGTAGACGTGCTGACCACCGAACGATCCGTCTTTCGACAGGTTCTCGTGACCCCCGTCGACCATGCGCGTGTGGGTGTTCGGTAGTTCTCTGCGGCCCTTCGAAGAATAGGTGAAGAGCACTCCGATGCCACCATCGACGTCGACAAGGGAGTCACGCCTGGTCGCTCCGGTTCTGTCGCTCACCGTGTAGAGATCTTCCTTCGCCTCGGTGAGCGCCGCGCCGAGCGCTTTGAGAATGAGCGCGCGCTGATGAAACGTGAGAGCGCCAAGCGAACGCTGCCCCACGGTACGTGCGTAGTCAATCGCGCCAGCGAGGTCGAGCCCCTCGCTACCAACGAGCGCAAGATCCACCCCCGTGGACGCATCTCGGATCGGCGAGCCGGTGGCAGCCCGCCACCATTTGCCCTGCACAAAACTCGGGAGTACCTGGATGTCAACGGCAGTCTTGGTCACGATGTGCTTTCCTTCGCTTGATGAACGGTCAGTAGAATGACGTCATGACGAACCCGCCATGGACGATTGAGCTCGGATCCCTCGACAACAAACTCGGCATCGTGGTTCTCGAAGAGTCTGCCCAGCGCGTCGTTGCGACGATGCCCGTGCACGGCAATACCCAATCGTTTGGGCTGCTGCACGGCGGGGCCTCGATGGCCCTCGGCGAAGCGCTCGGCTCGTGGGCTGCCGTGATTCACGCGAGCTCGCTCGGAAAAATGGCGGTGGGCCTGGATATCAGCGGCACCCACCATCGCGGTGTGCGCGACGGAGTCGTGACGGGAGTGGCCACGGCCATTCAGCTGGGAAAGACCGTCACCAGTCACGAAGTCGTGATTACAGACGAGGCAGGGGCCCGCCTGTGCACGGTCCGCATCACGAACCTGATTGTTGACAAACGCTAGTCGTCCCATCGGTAAAACCCCTCGCCGCTCTTGCGTCCGAGTTTGCCGTCGGCGACCATCTGCCTAAGAAGAGCGGGGGGCTCGAATCGCTCACCTAGCTGACTGTGCAGGTACGTAGCGATTCCCAGCCTCACGTCGAGACCCACCATGTCCGTGAGACGCAGCGGGCCTACCGGGTGCTTGTAGCCCAAGACCATGGCGGCATCGATGTCTTCGGCGGACGCAACGCCTTCCTGGAGCATACGGATTGCTTCGAGTGCAATAGCGACTCCGAGACGTGAGCTCGCGAAGCCAGGTGAGTCGTTGACGGTCACCGGGGTCTTGCCCATCGCCGCGACCCACTGCTGAGCGCAGTCGATCAGGTCAGGCTGCGACCGCTCACCGCGCACAATCTCAACGAGGGTTGAGCTGGGCACCGGGTTAAAGAAGTGCAGACCACAGAAGTGCTCGGGCCGGGACAGTGACGCGGCGATCGAGGAGATAGACAACGACGAGGTGTTCGAGGCGAGCCAGGCGTCCGCACTGACAACCGCTTCGATTTTCGTGAGCATCTGTACCTTGAGGGCAAGATCTTCTGGCACGGCCTCGACAACGAGTCCGCTGCCCGCGAGTTCGGCCATATCAACCGTCGACGCAGAACGCGCAACGAGATCGTCGCGTGTCTCTTCGGACGTCCCTCGGGCAATGCTCGCGTCAATGGTCGTCGCGAGTGCTGCCAACGCGTGGGCTGCTGCCGCCTCGTCCCGTTCAAGGATCGTCACCGATGCTCCAGCGAGAAGAAAAGCGTGTGCGATGCCGGCCCCCATGCGGCCACCACCAATCACACCGACGTGAGAGGGGACGGTCATGAACGGCGCCTTTCGAGGAATTCGGTCATTCGGCGATACTTCTCCGGCGATTCAAACAGCACCGCCTGTGTCTCGTTGTCAATGCGCGGATGTTCAGACCGATCAGCCGCCATCACGCGCTTAGTCTCGCGCACCGCGAGTGGATCGAGTTTCGCGATGCGATCGGCCAGCGCCTCTGCCGCCGCATCAAGTTCTGAGGGCTCATGAACCTCGGTGACGAGCCGAACGGTGAGCGCCTCATCGGCCGACAGAATTCGACCGGCCAGCAGGACTTCCTTTGCCAGCGGTTCGCCCACGAGTTCGGCCAGTCGCCAGGTGGCCCCGGCGGCGGCGATGATGCCCAGCGACGCTTCGGGGTTTCCAAAGCGCGAGCGATTCGACGCGATGCGAAAGTCTGCGGCATAGGCGAGCTCGGCGCCACCGCCCAGGGCCCAGCCATCTATGACGGCGATCACCGGAGCGGGCAGCAGCGCGATGCGGTGAAAGAGTGAGGAGTTGATCCCCTCGAGGGCGTCGGCAGCCCGGCGTTCACGAAGTTCAGCAATGTCGGCGCCCGAGGCGAAAACGCCGTCGCCTCCGCTCACGATCAGGATGCGCGGGTCTGCTTCGAGTTGCGCGCACACGGCATGCAGTTCGTCGACCATCGCCCTGTCGATAGCGTTCTTGACGGCAGGTCGATTGAGGCGAACGTGCAACCGATCTGTCTTAGTGTCGTCAATCAGCAGGGTCGACGTCATCAGACAGCCTCCACCAGAAGCGCGGCTCCCTGGCCAACACCGACGCACATTGTTGCGAGTCCATGCTTCGCACCCTCTCGTTCCATGCGACCGAGCAGGGTCACGAGCAAGCGTGTTCCCGATGCACCGAGCGGATGCCCGAGTGCTATTGCGCCACCGTCTGCATTCACGATTGCTTCGTCCAGGCCGATGAGACGCATGCTTGCCACCGCCTGAGTGGCGAATGCCTCGTTGAGTTCGACGGCCCCCAGCTGGTCGACCCGAACGCCCGTGCGCGTCAGGAGTTTTTGTGTCGCGGGAACGGGTCCGAGACCCATGACCTCGGGCGCAAGACCCGCGGATGCTCCCCCGACAATGCGTGCGCGCGGGCTAAGACCGAGTCTCTCGATGGCCTCTCCGCTCGCAATGAGCACAGCGGACGCGCCATCATTCAGCGTGGACGAGTTGCCCGCGGTGACGATGCTGCCGCCGCGAACGACCGGCTTCAGCCCGGCGAGCACCTCGAGTGTCGTATTTGCTCGAGGCCCTTCATCTGTCGTTACGGTCACACCCTGTGGGGTCTCGACGGCAACAATCTCGCGATCGAAGTGTCCCGCGGCCATGGCCGCGAGCGCTCGCTCGTGCGAACGCAGGGCGAAGGCATCGGCCTCTGCTCTGGTGATGCCTTCGCGTTCACCAACGAACTCCCCCGTCTCGGTCATCGAGAATGTCGCCTTGTCGCGTGCCGCAAGGCGGGGATTGACGAATCGCCAGCCGAGTGACGAATCAACGATCTCCCCCGGCTTGCCGAAGGCTCGCTCGGGCTTGGCAAGAATCCACGGAGCACGCGTCATCGATTCAACGCCACCGGCGATGACAACATCAGCCTCGCCGGCCTTAATCATGCTTGCGGCGAGATGGATGGCAGAGAGGCCTGACGCACACAATCGATTGACCGTGATACCGGGCACTGAGTCGGGGAGGCCCGCCAGCAGAACAGCCATGCGCGCGACATTGCGATTATCTTCGCCCGCTTGGTTCGCATCGCCAAAGATGACGTCGTCGATCGTTGTCGGGTCTACGCCACTGCGAGCGACAAGCTCGGCGATGGCGATGGCAGCGAGGTCATCGGGGCGAACGCTCGACAACGATCCGCCGTATCGGCCGATTGGTGTGCGCACACCGTCGACCACGAATGCTTCTGTCATGGTGTCAACTCCCCTTAGCGGAGGTCATAGAGTCGTTTGAGCTTGCCCTCGGAACGGGGCAACTCCCCCGGATCAACGAGGGCAACCTCAACACTCGTGCCGATTCTCTCTTTGATGCGCCGAACGAGCAGCTTCGCGCCCGCATCGCCGGCTTCGGTGGGAACGTCGGCACGTCGCTCGATTTTGACCGTGAGAGCTTCCATTCGGCCGGCCTGACGCAACTCGAGAACAAAGTGGGGTGACAACTCATCTATGCCCAAAACAATCTCTTCAATCTGCGTGGGGAACAGGTTTACTCCACGCAGAATGATCATGTCGTCGTTGCGACCAACAATTTTGGCGATGCGCCTCATGGTCGGTCGGGCTGTTCCGGGCAGCAGACGCGTGAGGTCGCGCGTTCGGTAGCGGATGACCGGGAACGCCTCCTTCGTCAGCGACGTAAAGACCAGCTCGCCCTCAGCGCCGTCGGGCAGAACCTCGCCCGTCTCCGAGTCAATGATCTCCGGGTAGAAGTGGTCTTCCCAGATGTGCGGGCCGTCTTTGGTCTCAACGCACTCGTTGCCAACACCCGGCCCCATCACCTCGCTGAGGCCGTAGATGTCTACGGCGTCAATCGCCAAACGCTCCTCGAGTTCGCGACGCATCTCCTCCGTCCACGGCTCAGCGCCAAGCACCGCCACACGCAGGCTCGACGAACGAGGGTCCATGCCTGCCTC
>DBCH01000122.1:5704-12151 GCA_002292955.1 Microbacteriaceae bacterium UBA963
GAAGTCCTGGATGAGTTGAACCTGGCGTGCCGTTTGCCCACCAGAAACGGGGATCACCGTCGCGCCAAGCTTCTCAATGCCGGCGTGAGCTCCTAAGCCGCCGGTGAAAAGCCCATACCCGTAGGCGTTGTGGACCCGCATACCGGGTCGAATTCCCGCGGCACGAAGGCTCCGTGCAACCACCGTGGCCCACACGTCGAGGTCGTTCTGCGTGTAGCCCACAACCGTGGGCTTGCCCGTAGTACCAGAGGACGCGTGGATGCGGGCGACTCGCTCGGTGGGCACCGCGAACATGCCGAAGGGGTAGTTCTGGCGAAGATCTTCTTTGGTCGTGAACGGCAATCGTTGCAGGTCATCGAGCGAGCGGATGTCGTCTGGGCCTACTCCCGCCGCGTCGAATTTGGTCCGATAGGCCTCAACATTGTCATAGGCATGCCGCACACTCCACTGCAGACGACCCAGTTGGAGTTCCGCGAGTTCACCTGAGGAAAGCCCCTCACCCTCGTCGAGAACGAGGCCCGCATCAGGGTGTTTGTTGTGGACTTTCGCCATTGAAACCCGTAACCTTACTTGTGAGTAGGATAAAGTACTAAGAGGTAAGCATACATTTACCTACCCACGATTACCAACAGTTATCGGCCGCCTGATGGCGGGGAGCCGAAGAAGGAAAAATGCCCGACAGTACCAAAATGGCGTTCTCTGCGATGGCGGACTCGACCCGCAGGTCGATCCTGCAAATCCTGAGCAAAGACAGCGAACTCGCCGTCAATGCCCTCGCCGAACACTTTCCTGATGTCACCCGGGCGGCCATCTCTTCGCACCTGCGCGTGCTGCGGGATGCCGACATGGTCGTTGAACAGCGCCGGGGACAATTTCGGTATTACTCGCTCGGCCCCAACCGGGCAGATGACGTTCTTCAGTTCTTGCGCGACGTGTACCAAAATGATGTCAATACTTTGGCAGGCAACACGGAGCGTGACGGGAGCTAACCAGTGACCGGCGACCTCAGCTTTTTCGTCAACGCCGAGTCTGCAAAGACGCCCCGAGAACTGTGGCGGCAACTCTCGAGCGGCGACACCGCTGGCTGGCCCATGCTGGAGCACTGCCGCCAGCTTGACGTGGGCGCTGCCGTCATGTTCACGCTTCCTCACCCTGACGGTTCATCAATCGAATCCTCTGGTCGCATTGTTGAAGTAGTCCCCGACCAGCGCGTCAATCTCGTTCAGGAGACGCCCTGGAGCGGAAACATTCGAATAGATCTCAAGCCAATCGAGGGCGGAACTCGCATCACGGTGCGGGTTCAGCTGGGGCCCGAATGTCTTCCCTGGTTTTCAGCCGCGCCGTCGTCGGGGCTTGAGGAACACAACCGCGGTGGGTTGAAGATTGGACTTCTTGCTCCGCTCTCGGGAACCGCAGGCCTCTTGGGTCGCGCAGTGGCGAATGCCGCAACACTTGCCGTAGAGGAACTCAACGCCAGTTCAGCGTTTGGTCGACTTCCGGCCGAACTCGTTGTGGCAGACGACCGAACCGATCAGGGCGCCGCACTCGCCGCCTTTAATCGACTCACGATGACCGACGAATGTGATGTCGTCGTTGCCTGTATATCGTCTGCCTCGCTCCAGGCGATTCGCCCCGTCGCACTTGCGCGCGGAACGCTTTTTTTGTCTGCCGCAATGAGCGAACACACGGCCTCGGGTAAGAATTTCTTTCAGTTCGGAGAAACCCCCCTCGACCAGTTAGCCGCGTCGGTGCCGCTCATGATGAACCAGACGAACTCCAAACACTGGTTCATTCTGGGCTCAGACTATGTGTGGCCCCGCTCTATTGGCATGGTTGCCAATGAGGTGATTGAACAGCATCACGGTGTGATTGCGGGAGAGCACTACCAACCGCTGGGCACAGCTCAATTCGACGAGGTTATCGAACAGATCTCGCGGAGCGGCGCGGACCTGATTCTCTCCTCGCTCGTTGGCATTGACGCCGTGCTCTTTGAACGAGCGTTCTTCGAGTCGGGATTGCGCTCGCGGTTCCGCACTCTCGCGACCAACTTCGACGACTCACTTCTTGATCACATTGGGCGCGCCGAAGCCGATGGAATCTGGTCTACGCAGGAATACTTCATGCCGACTCTTGCCGATGAGATGGACTCGGTCGCACGGCGCTACCGGGAAAGGTTTGGCGAGCTGGCCCCTCGTTTGAGCAGCCTGGCCAAGTCGGTCTATGACAGCATCCACCTCTATGCGCAGGCGCTGGGTATCGCAAAGAGTTCGGAGCCTGCGGAAATCAGTGCGGTGCTTCGCTCCACCCGGCTCGGCGGTTCACGCCTGCTGAGCCGCGACCGCGGGACGGTGCTCACCACCGAGCTGGTAGAGGTTACGTCTGAAGGATTCCGACAGATTAGGTCCGGTCTCCAGTAGGTCGAAGAACCTGGGAGACGGTGTCGGAGATCCGCAGGACCCCGCGATCATCGAACGGTCGCCCCATGACCGTAAGTCCGACGGGAACTTGTGTCGGGTCACCGGTCGGCAGAGTCACCATCGGCATGCCCATAAACGAACCGGGAGATGTGTGACGCGTGAGCGTGTCGAAGATGGGGCGCGTCGTGCCGTTGAACTCAATCTCAGCATCCAACCCCAGCGGTGGCGGCAGAATCGGCACGGTGGGGAAGATAATCCCTTGGACCTCGGCCGCGTCCAACTGGGAGATGAACTGCCGGCGCATCTGCCAGCGGTTGGTCGCCGCGCGGCGATATTCCGAGGCGGGTACGGGATTCTCATGGATGAAGCCCAGGACGCCCGCGACATCCGGGGATTTCGTGACTGCCGACGTTGCGCCGAGGTCGTCCGGAAGGCCCGACAGTCCGGTGCCACGGAAGTACGAAATCAGCGTGTGGGCTGATTCATACGCAACCACGGTCATGTTGAATTCACCGGTGCGCTCGAAGTGGTCGGCGAGGTCCACCGACACGAGCTGAACTCCGGCGGCACGGAGGCGCTGCACCGCCTCATCAAACCTCTCGCCCACCGTTGATTCCAGATCGGCCAGATAGGCGTCCGAGATTCCGATCCGAATTTGCTTGGGCTGAGGGTTTGCCGAGCTGTCACCCTCACCCGTGATGAGTTCATCGACAAAGCGCAGGTCCGCAACGCTGTTTGTGTGGAGACCTGCTGTGTCTCGCGTCCACGACAGGCCGATGACTCCGTCTGACGGGTAACGCCCGGTGCTGGGCCGCAAACCATAAACTCCGCAGAAAGCTGCTGGTACCGAGACAGACCCACCGGTGTCAGTTCCGATAGCCAGCGGAACAATTCCGCGGGCAACCGCGGCCGCGCTGCCACCGGAAGACCCTCCGGCGCTGAGTGACGGGTCGAAGGGATTGCGCACCGGCCCGTGCGCGCCGTTGTTGCTCGTGAGGCCAAAGGCGAGTTCGTGTAGGTTTGCCTTCCCCAAGACAACAGCGCCCTCCGAGCGCAGGGCGGTCACGACATCGGCGTTCACGTCCGGCGAGAACTTGAGGTAGCTCGTACCGCCTGAAGTTGGGAGACCAGCAACGTCGATGTTGTCCTTGACGGCGATGGGAGTTCCCGCAAGAGCACCCGAACCGCCCTCAGAAAGGGCGCCCGCTTCGGCAATGGAGATAAAGGTTCCGGTGCCAGCGGACGCTACTGCCGCCGCATGCGCTTCCTCGAGAGCAACACTTCTCTGCTTGGGCGAGAGTGCCTGCCAGTCTGTGAGAGTGCGTGTAACCATGTCCTTAGAGTCCCTTTCGGTGTTCATACGGCGAGCCGTCGACTGACGGTCTCGTGAGTTTTTGCCGACACTTTTCCCTGATCGATGACAGCGCCGGTTTCCATGACGAGCCAGCGATCTGCCACGGTGAGAGCCATGCCGAGGTGCTGTTCAACGAGCAGCACGCCGACTCCGCGAGCGGCAGCCTCTCGAATCAACTGGGCACAGCGGTCGACGTTCTTTGGCTGTAAACCCTCGCTCGGTTCGTCAAGAATCCAGAGTGCGCCCGGGTTTGCCGCGGTTCGCGCCACGGCGAGCATCTTTTGCTCGCCGCCCGAGAGCGTTCCGGCCCGTTGAGACGCGCGATCGGCGAGGAAGGGGAATCCTTCGGCTGCGGCCTCTTTTGAGGCGCCCACCATTCGAAGGTTTTCTGCGACCGTGAGGTCGCGCAGGATGGGCTGGTCTTGGCGAACCACCCGCATCCCGAGTTGATATCGCCGGGACGGCTGGCTCTTCGTCACGTCCACGCCGCTCATGGTCACTGTGCCGGCCATCGCAGGCAAGGTGCCGGTGATGGCTCCTACAGCTGTGCTTTTTCCGGCTCCATTTCGACCAAGGAGCGCGACGACCTCTCCAGCTTCAATGTCGAGGTCCAAACCTGTGACGATTCGGGCCCCCGCATAGCCGGCAACGAGGCCTTGGACGCTGATCAGTGTCATGACGGGCCCTCGCCCACATACGCGCGGGTGACTTCCGCGTTCTTCTCGATCTCTGCGACGGTGCCCGTCGCAAGCACGCGCCCGGCCTGCAGAACTGTCACCGCAGAGGCTGCCGAACGAATCAGAGCCATGTCATGCTCGACAACCACGATAGGGATGTCCAGCGCTGCGGATTCGCTGCGCAGTATCTCGGCAATGCTCTCCGTCTCCCCCGCCGTCATGCCTGCCGTGGGCTCGTCCAGGAGAACCAGGTTGGGCCGACTCGCAAAGGTCATGGCTAGTTCAAGAACTTGGCGCTGCCCGTGGGCGAGGCGCGATGCCGGAGTGTCAAGCAATCTCACGAGGTCGCCGGTCTCGAGAATTCGCCAGGCCGTGGTGGTCAGGTCTGCCCGCCACGGCGCGAAGATGAGTGCGAACGGATGCACGGTCACGCCCAGTCGCGCGACAGCGAGGTTCTGAGCCACGGTGAGTTCGGGAGCAACCGCAGGCGCTTGGAACTTGCGTGCCACACCGGCACGCGCCATCTTCCAGGGACGCATTTTGGTGAGATCCGTGTTGCCCACGCGCCATCGTCCGCTGGACGGCGGCACCGTGCCAGAGAGCGCGTTAAGCAACGTGGATTTACCGGCACCGTTGGGGCCAATCAGACAGTGGACGCCGCTACGTGCGCTGAAGTCGACGTTGTCCACGGCCGTGAACTTGCCGAAGGTACAGGTGATACCCGTCGCCTCGAGAGCCTGGCCGCCCCCGCCGCCGCCGTGCTCCGTCGTTGTAAGCGTGACGGTGCGCCGTGGACGCCATCGTTCGGGGAGTCGCTTGAGAACCGCCTCGGCAATTCCGTCGGGGATGAGAACGACCACGGCGATGAAGATGATGCCCATGGCAAGCAGCCACAGGGTCAGGAACTTGTCGGCGAGTTCATTGGTAATGAAGCTGATGACGATGGCGGTGAAGAAGGCGCCAATGAGGCTTGTGCGGGAACCGATCATCGCCCAGAGCACGAAGTTCGTAGCAAGAAGCAAGCTGATCTGATCCGGCGCGACGAACTGGGTCTGCGTAGAAAAGAGCGCGCCCGCCAGTCCGGTGACAACGCCCGCGAAAGCGAAGGTCCCAATCCGGAATGCCGGAATGTTATAGCCGGAGGATGCTGCGCGAATGGCGTGCGTCTTTGCGAGCACGAGTGCGCCGCCGAAGGGGCTTCGTGCCACGATAATCAGGAGCCACAACAGGCCGACCGCGGCGATGGTTACGATCACTCGCTGCGCCACGGGGTCGGCGGTCCACAGGTCGCCCAGGTTGAGCGGCGGTACCCCGGCGAGTCCATTGAAGCCACCGGTGATGGGTGTCAGCTGATTGACCACCTCGACCGCGCCGAAGAGTAAAACGAAGGTGAGTAGGGCGAACGTGATCACGTTGACCCGACCCCGCAGGCCCACGAGACCAACGAGCAGCGAGACGGCGCCCGCGGCGAGCCCACCGAAGAGGATGCCCAGGAGGGTTCCGCCGTCCGGGATGTTGATGCCGCACCACGCGGCAACGTAAGCCCCGATCCCAAAGGAGACAGCGTGGCCCAGACTCAAGATTCCGGCGAATCCCCAACACAGCGCGAGGGCGGCCGTGGCAACGCCATACAGAGCGAATTGGGCGAAGAGGCTGCCCTGAAAGCCGCCGATCGAGAGGGCGATGAGTGGCACAGCGAGAGAAGCGAGCACTGCGATCGAACGCCGAATCATACGATGTTTCCCTTCGTAGACGGGCGAGTGGCTGCCAAGACGATGAACGCCATGGCCAGGATCGCCAGCTTGGCGACGAGAGAGTCGACGACGAGGGTAGTGACGTTTTGAACGATGGCAATAGCAAGGGCGGCCACGAGCACCATACTCACGCGGGCACCGCCCACGATAACCACCACAAACATGACGAACAGGTAGGCGTTTCCCATTCCTGGGCCGACGTTGGTGAGGGGTGCGATAAGTGATCCGGCAAGACTCGCCATGGC
>DBCH01000067.1 GCA_002292955.1 Microbacteriaceae bacterium UBA963
AATGCCGCACGCTACCTCGAGGCCGACGAAGCCCTCACCGGTGACGTACTGGATGCCGCGGCGATGCTGCGCGCACTCGGTGAGTTCACGCCACAACCCAACGGCCAGGCGTGGCTCAAGACGCCGGCAGAAATGCACGCGATTGCCCTGCGCGTGGCGCGTGCCTCCCGACTCGATCAGGGAGCCGCGCACCGCATGCTGGCGGCCGGCGAACGCCTCGCCCTGCGCTGCGTGCTCGACCCCGAGACCGACCTCGGTTGGCGCCAGGCCAAGATTCCCGAGAACGATGTCATTGGTCTGAGCGGCGACCCCGCCTCGGTTCTGCGCCAGAGCACCGAAGCCGCCATCGGTGAGCGTTACCCCTACGCGGCCGCCACCGAGATGCGGCGCATCACCGAACGCCTCGACACCGAACTCACCACCATCTACGACTTTGGTTTTGCCTCGTACTTTCTCACCGTGGCCGACGTGTCGGCGCTGATGCGGCGCATGGGAATCCGCAATCAGGCGCGCGGCAGTGGCGCCGGCAGCATCGTCACGTATCTGCTGCGCATCAGCAACGTCGACCCCCTCGAACACGACCTGCTGTTTGAGCGCTTCCTGGGCAACAAGCGCGAAACGCTGCCCGACATCGACATCGACGTGGAGTCGGCCCGGCGCCACGAGGTCTACCGCGCCATCTTTGAGCGCTACGGCAGCACCCGCGTGAGCCTCATGTCGATGCAGAACACCTATCGGGCGCGCGGTGCCGCCCGGGATGCCGGCATGGCGCTGGGTCTCTCCCCCGAGCAGATTGGCTTTGTTGCCAAGAACATCTGGCGTTTCAACGCGCGGGACTTTCGACGCGCACTCGACACCAAGCCCGAGATGCGCGAATTCGCCACCATGCTCGAGGAGGATGCCCGACTCGAGTTGCTCGTCGACGTGGCCGAGCGCCTCGACCGACTCCCCCGCCACGTCTCCATGCACCCGTGTGGCGTGATCCTCGGCAACAACGAACTGTACAACCTGAGCCCCATGCAACCCTCGGGCATGGGACTGCCCATGAGCCAGTTCGACAAAGACGACATCGATGACGTGGGTCTGCTCAAACTCGACGTGCTGGGGGTGCGCATGCAGTCGACGCTCTCGTACACCCTTCGCGAGATTCAGCGCGTGCACGGCCCGCACGCGGCCGAGGTGGGCAAGCTGCCCAGTGACGCCCCCTACATCAAGCCCAACGGGCTTATTGAGCTCGATGCCATCCCTCACGACGACGAGGCCACGTTTGCCAACATTCGCACCGGCCACACGCTCGGCATGTTTCAGATCGAGAGCCCCGGGCAACGCGAACTAATCGGCAAGATGCAGCCCGATGAGTACAACGACCTCATCGCCGATATCTCGCTGTTTCGCCCCGGTCCCATGAAGGGCAACATGGTGGCGCCCTTCTTGGATGCCAAACACGGCTTTACCGCACCCAACTATCTGCACCCGCGCTTTCGCTCTTTTCTGCGCGACAGCTACGGCGTTGTCATCTATCACGAGCACATTCTGCGAATTTTGCACGAGTGCATGGGCGTAACGCTGGCCGAGGCCGACGAACTGCGCCGCGCCATGGAGAAGTCCACCGCGTCGATCGAACGCGCGTTTCGCCGGCGCACGGCCGAGCGGCGCGATCCCGAAACGGGCAAACGGCTGTTTACCGACGCCGACATCGAGCGTATTTGGGCGGTGCTCAAAGGATTTGGGTCGTTCGGTTTTTGCAAGGCGCACGGCGCCGCTTTCGCGCTACCTACGTATCAGAGCGCCTGGCTCAAGACGCACTACCCGGCCGAGTTTCTCGCGGGCATCCTCACGCACGACCCGGGCATGTATCCCCGGCGCCTCCTGCTGGCCGAAGCGCGCCGCATGGGCGTGCCCATCCTGCCGCTGGATGCCAACCTCAGCATCGATGAGTACCGCGTGGAGCGCCTGCGCGGCGGCACCCTCGGCATTCGCCTCTCGCTGCGCGACGTGCACGGCATTAGCGATGCCGAACTGGGACGACTGCTGACCGGCCAACCGTTCACGGGCATCACCGACCTGTACGAGCGCGCCCGCCCCTCGCGCGCGCTCATGCAACGACTGGCACTCGTGGGGGCACTCGACGCACTGGCGGGCTCGCCAGAAGCACAGTCACTCCCCACGCGCGGCGATGTGATCGCGTTCGTGCGCCAACTCACCGCCAAACGGCCGACCCGCGGCGATTCCGCAAGCCAGCTCAACTTCACCGTGGACGACAGGCACTCGATTCCGCGCGGAAACCCCCAGTTCACCGCAGCCGATCGGGCTCGGGTCGAGCTCGGCGTGCTCGACATGGATGCCTCGGAGCACCTCATTGAGGCCTACCGACCCCTGCTCGATGACATGGGCGTCACCCCGGCCAACCAGTTGCTCGCCCTGCGCAGTAAAACCGAGGTGCTGGTGGCGGGCGTGCGCATCGCCACACAGACTCCCCCCATGCGTTCGGGCAAACGCGTGGTGTTTATCAGCCTCGACGACGGCAGTGGATGCGCCGACGCCACCTTCTTCGAAGAAGCCCAACAAACCACGGGGCCACTGCTGTTTGGCACCAAACTCATGGTGATTCGCGGGCGAACTCGACGCACGGGCGAACGGGGCATCTCGATTGAAGCAATCCAGGCCTGGGACCTCAAACAGCTCTGGGCTGAGTTCTGCGCGCGCCGCCACGAGTACGCCGGCGGCGCGACTACCGTGAAACCGTGAGTATCCGAGCGAACGTGCGGGCCAAAAGGCGCATCCCCTTCCTTCAGGTACTCAAGTCCATCGGCGCCGCCGTGGCAGCGTGGCTCATTGCTGTCCCCCTGTTTCAGACAGACCAGCCGGTTTTTGCCGCCATCGCTGCGATCATCGTGGTGCAACCCAGCGTCAACGCCTCGCTCGGCAAAGCCTTCGAGCGCTCCACCGCCACGGTCATTGGCGTAGCCATCGCACTCGGGGCGAGCCTCGTTTTTGGCGCACCCTCGTGGCTCGTGCTCGTGGCCATTGCGGCCGCCATCACCGTCGGCTGGGCCTTCAAACTCACGCCGGCCACCGCCAACCAAATCGCGATTAGCGCCATGCTCTCGATTGTCATCGGCGCGGCCACCCCGGACTACGCACTCACCGGCATTCTCCAGACGATTCTGGGTGCCGTGATCGGCCTCATCATCAACGCCGTCATTGTGCCACCGGTGGCCCTCACCCCCGCCAAGAGCGCGGTTGGTCGACTCGGCGGCGACATTGCCCAACTCCTCGAAGACATGGGGGCGGTCCTCTCGCGACGCACCAGTCCCGAGGTGCTCGACGAGCTTTACTGGCGAGCCCGGGGACTGCGCGCCGAACTTAATGCGGCACTGGCTCGAGTAAACGCACTCAGCGAAAGCCTGCGCTTCAACATGATTCGGCGCAACAAACACCGGCCGGCGGTCGATCAGATGTCGGCACTGCTGGCACGCCTCGCGGTGGTAACCACGAGGACTATTGGCATGGCTCGCGGGGTGCGCGATCACTACGACGAGTCGCTTGTGAGTGACACCAACATGGCTCAGATTGCCGATGAACTCAAGCGTGCCGGCCACGACCTGCGCATTGTGGTGAGAGACAACGGGCTTGAGGCCATGACGGCGCCCCACCCGGAAACACAGGATCTGCCCACGCTCACTCAACCCATTCGACTCACGCGCCCGTCCAGCAAGAACTGGGTCCTCGAGGGATTCCTCGTTGAGAACCTGCGGTTGGTCAATGAGGAGATCACGGGCATCCTCACCGAGGACTAGACAACAGGGCACACGGAAAGGGGCTCCGAGTCATCTCGAAGCCCCTTTGCCTAACAAGAACTAAACCTGCAGTGCCGCCTGAAGCTCGATGGTGATGGTCACCTTCTCGCCAACCAAAACGCCACCGGTCTCGAGTGCAGCGTTCCACGACAGCCCGAAGTCTTCGCGGTTGATCTCGCCGGTCACCGTGGCGGCCATCTTGTAGTTGCCGTAAAGGTCGTTGGCGAAGCCGCCGAACTCGAGGGCAAACTCGACCTGCTTGGTGACACCACGGACCGTGAGGTTACCCGTCACCGTGTAGTCGCTGCCGACAGCGCCAACCGACGTGGAGGCAAACTCAATCGTGGGGTGATTCTCGGCATCGAAAAACTCGTTGGTGCGGAGGTGACCGTCGCGGCCCTCATCATTGGTATCGATGCTGGCCACCTGAGCCGAGGCAGTAATTTTGGTGTCCGCCGGGTTCTCGCCGGTCAGGATGGTGGCCGAGAAACTACCAAACTTTCCGCGGACCTTGCTAATCATGAGGTGGCGAACCGAGAACGAAACCTCCGAGTGGGAGGGGTCAACGATCCAGGTGCCTGCCTTGTAACCGGGGATGGATTCTGCGGTGAGGGTCATGGGTGTCCACTTCTCCGGGCGCGGATGCCCGGGACGTCTAATGAGTACACGTCAGATTGGCGTGCACAGCAGATAAGACGAGAGTGGCGGGGATTATTCCCGCGGTGACAGAAATCTCGCTCACCAGGGATGCATGCAGGTCGCACCGATGCCCGTGACCGGCTAGGGGGCGAAGGCAATTCCCTCGGGAACGGTGCCGCGAGGCTCACGGGGGAAAGAACAGCCGAAATCGCAGGGCGCGCGCCAACGCTCGGCACCCGGAGCGAGTTCGCGCCGGAACGTGAGCATTCTCAGAACAGAAGCGTCAAGCTGCGCAACGGGAACGATTCCCGACTCAACGGCCTGGCTGAGTGTACTCACGAGTACACCAACATCGATGCCCACGGAGGACGGATCGGCGGGGAACACAAAGAGGAGAGCGTCATTTCCGGCGGCCAGCGCGGCCACCGCATTGGCGTAGGGATCACTCCACCGGGCATCTCCCGACGCCTGAAGCATCAGCAGGTCATCAGTTACGGTGATTCCCTCGAATCCGAGATCTCGTCTCAGCACGTCGTGCCACGCGACCGAGAGACTGGCCGGCACGTCGTCAACTGCCGGAAACGCGAGGTGTCCAAACATCACAAAGCGAGCACCGGCCTCAATGCCTGCCGAGAAGGGCACCGCGTCGCTCCCGCGCCACTCATCTGCCCCTACCGTCGCGACGGGAATCCCGAAGTGTGAATCGTCGGCACTGCGGCCGTGACCCGGAAAGTGCTTCAGCGTGCTCGCCACATGGGCCTGTTCGGCAGTCACCGCTGCCGCTACGCGCTCGGCGCTTTCGGCACCCGAGTCACCGAGAGTGCGGCTGTAGATGTAAGAACGCCGGTCAGGCGTAACGTCGGCGACGATACCGAAGTTCACGTTGACACCCACAGAGGCCAACAGTCCCCCGCGGCCGGCAAACGCGTCCGCTGTGGCACCTGCCGGCTGGGTTCGCAGTTCGTTCGCTCCGGGATAGGGGTCGAAGGAGAGGCGGACCACTTCGCCGCCCTCCTGATCGATGGCAATGATCGGTGGCAAGTCTGGCTCGGCAATCACCGCTGCCGTCAGCGCTGCCACCTCGGCCGGATCGGGCGTCACGTTATCGCGCATCAGGATGATGCCGCCCCACCCCGCTCCTCCGCTCGCCACGGGAGCCACCGCGAAACGCATCCCCTCGGGGTTGATGCCACTCACATGGCCGATCAACAGGCTGCGCACCTTGTCGTCCGTCGTCATTTCGTCAAGACGAATTCGAGCCCATCGCTCAATCGGATTGGTCGCTGGCGACGGCACGCGGGCTGCATCCTCCTGTGTGATCGGAAGGCTCGGCGAACCTGCTCCCGCAGCGGTCGTGACCGCAGATGTCGAGAACAACGCCAGAACCACGAGAAATCCCACGCCCAGCGCGACTGCGCGCGCGGATCCGATTCTTGCGATGGCGGAACGAGCCGCCGTTCCCATGCGAACGAAGCCGACACGCACGGCGCTCATGCCACGCTGCAGAGGGCGCCCTAAGCCGCCTTGGCTGCCCGCGCGACGAGTTCTCGCACGAGCGGCACGACTTCGGTGCCATAGAGACGAATGCACTCCATGAGGTTCTCATGCCCGAGGGTCCCCAGCGAGTACTTGAGGTCGAAGCGTGTCACGCCCAGCCCCGTCATCGAACGAGCAATCTTCTGGGCAACGGTTTGAGGCGAGCCCACCATGAGAGCGCCCTCGGCACCCGCTTCGGCATCAAACTGAGCGCGCGTGAACGGCGGCCAGCCCCGCTCCGCCCCAATACGGGTGTGCATGTCGCGGAAGTGCGGCCACGCCAATTCGCGTGCCTCGGCATCGGTGGCGGCCACAAAACCGGGCGAGTGCTGCCCCACCGGCAGAATCTCTTTGCCCATTTCGGTGAGAGCACGATGATACAAGTCCACGTAGGGGCGAAAGCGCAGGGGGTCACCGCCGATGATGGCCAGCATCAGCGGAAGGCCATAACGTGCTGCGCGGACGACGGATTGCGGGCTGCCGCCCACCCCAATCCAGGCTTTGAGGCGCCCCGTTTCAATCGGCGGGAAGATGCGCTGCTCAGAGAGAGCGGGGCGAAACGAGCCCGACCACGTGACCGGTTGCTCCTTCAAAATTTCAACAAAGAGATCAAGTTTTTCTTCAAAGAGAGTTTCGTAGTCACTCAACTCATAGCCAAAGAGCGGAAACGACTCGGTAAAGGAACCGCGGCCGAGAATGACCTCGGCGCGGCCGTCCGAGAGCGCGTTGACCTCCGAGAATCGCTGGTAGACCCGAATGGGGTCGTCCGAGCTCAGCACGGTCACGGCTGATCCCACGTGAATGTTCTGTGTGCGAGCCGCGATTGCGGCCATCACGACCTCCGGAGCGGACACAGCAAAATCTTCTCGGTGGTGTTCGCCAATGCCAATGAAGTTGAGTCCCACCTGGTCAGCCAGCACACCCTCGGCAATGACGTTGCGGATCACCTGGGCATGGCTGAGCGGAGTTCCGTCCGGCGCAACCGTGGCATCGCCAAACGTGTCGAGCCCAAATTCCAAACCTGCCGTCATGGCTCACTCTCCTTCGGTGGCGTTGGAAACACATCTCTGTCATGACTAACGCATAAGTTCTGCCAAGTTATTCCGCAAGACGCAACTCCCCTGCCATACTTTATGTGGTGCTCAGCTTTGGGCATCGTCACTTCACAACGGATCGTCCGGCACGTACCTGCCGGTGAAGGAGTAATTACCATGGCAAGCGTCACCTTTGAAAATGCGTCCCTCCTCTATGCGGGAACCAACCGTGAAGCCGTCAACAACATAAATCTCACCGTCGCTGACGGCGAGTTTCTTGTACTGGTGGGACCTTCGGGATGCGGAAAATCAACGACACTCCGCATGCTCGCGGGCCTCGAAGAGGTGAGCTCGGGGCGAATTCTTATTGGCGATCGTGATGTCACCAATATTCCCCCCAAGGACCGCGACATCGCCATGGTTTTCCAAAACTACGCCCTGTACCCGCACATGACGGTTGCCGAGAACATGGGATTTGCGCTGAAGATCGCCGGTGTCCCCAAAGCCGAGCGTACGGCGCAAGTTCTTGAAGCGGCCAAACTCCTCGACCTCGAACCATACCTCGATCGCAAACCCAAGAACCTCTCCGGCGGACAACGCCAGCGTGTCGCCATGGGTCGCGCCATTGTTCGCAATCCGCAAGTATTCCTGATGGACGAACCGCTATCGAATCTGGATGCCAAGTTGCGTGTTCAAACACGCACCCAAATCGCATCCCTCCAGCGTCGCCTAGGCGTCACGACCGTTTACGTTACGCACGATCAGACCGAGGCCCTGACGATGGGGGACCGCATCGCCGTGATGAAGGATGGCCTGCTTCAGCAGGTCGGAACACCGCGCGAGCTCTATGAGCAGCCCGCGAACGACTTCGTCGCCGGTTTCATTGGCTCACCTGCGATGAACATCTTTCCGTCACAGATGGTGTCAGGCGGCGTACAAGTGGGGACCACGGTCGGCGTTGTCGATGCCCAAACCCTGAAGAATGCTGCCAGAAAGTCGGTTCGTGTGGGCATCCGTCCCGAGGATCTTGTTATCGCCAAGGACGGAAAGGGCCTCTCGGTCAAGATCGACGTGGTTGAAGAACTGGGTGCCGATGGGTATCTCTACGGCCACGTCGACGTCGACGGCGCCGAGCATTCGATTGTCATCCGTGTCGACGGCCGCAAACACCCACTAGCTGGAGACACTGTTGTGGTGGCACCCGCGCCCCAGCACATCCACGTTTTTGATGCGGAATCCGGCGTGCGTCTCTCGGCCCCCGTAGAGGTCTAACGCCTCCGTACATCGCGCGACACTTGACGTGGCGGATGTTAATGTGATTCAGTCTGTGTCGTCACAGTCCGCCAACTGGATGACTCGGAGGTAGAGTCAAAACATGGCAACTCCCGTAGCGCCAGACGCCCTCGCATACACCGCGAAGGACTGGCTAAAGTATGGCTCCACTGAGGCGCCATCCACGCGGGAGAAGATGATCATGCTCGCGATCGAAGACATCATTACCGTGGGCCCCGCCGACTTCAACGCTTTTCGGGTCTGCGATCGGATTGACATCAAGCACCCGATGGTCAACTACTACTTTGGCAACCGCGACGGCCTCCTGGCCGAGGCCACGTGGTGGGCCTACCAAGAGTGGTCAAAGAATGTTCGTCGATCGATGCGCGAGGCACCGGCCGACCCTGAGAAGCGCTTGCGCGCCTTTATCGAAGAAGAATGCGTCTGGGCGGAGCGCATGGGTGGAATGTACCTGCTGTTGCAGTACCCGCTAGCATCTGCCGGTTCGCACGTCATCGTGGCTGAGAACTACGGCGAGAAGATGCAGGGCATCTTTGACTATCACCTCGCACTCTTGGCGACCACGATTGTTGATCTTCGCTCAGGAAAGTTGAGTTCTCTCGACTTTGACGAAGACTCCGTTCCGGCAACCGCACTCTTGTTGCACCCCGCTGAGGTCATCGCATCCGGGCACGTGGCGTGGATGACCCACGGTCTCGCGTCATGGTCCACGGGACAGCACACGGCGACGCGCAAGATGCCCACCCGAGGTATCAAAGGACTCACCGTGGGTATCGCCCGCTCGTCCTATGTGGACCAAATCATCAAGGTTGCCCGCGGCGAATAGCTAGAGAAGTCCGCCCCCACTTTGGACCTCATTTTTCTTAGGGCGCTCATGTCACCAGGCGCTCAGTCCACCATCGACGAACAAGTTCTGTCCCGTCACATAGCTCGCAGAGTCTGAAGCCAAAAACAACATTCCCGATGCGACTTCATGCGCCTGGGCCATTCTTCCCATCGGCACGCGGTTACTGTAGCGATCGTTGAAGACGCCGTTTTGTCCCGAACCTATTCCACCTGGAGTCAGGGTGTTTACGCGAACACCTGCTCGAGCCCAGTAGGTCGCTAAGTACAGTGTGAGACCGTGTACCCCGGCTTTTGATGCGGAATACACCGGTGGGGTATTAATCGCACGCCCTTCATACTCCGAGCCTTCGTAGATCCGTTGGTCCGGGCCCATCGTCCCGCCATAAATGGATGCGGTCTGAATTATCGACCCTCGACCCCGTTCAGCCATTTTTACCCCGACAGCCTGAGCGACGAGGAACAAGCCATCCAAGTTCACGGCCATGACCTCTCGCCAGGTTTCGAGGGAAAACTTTTCTAGTGGGTTGAAGAAATTCTCTAAGCTGGCACTCTTCGACGCGGCGTTATTGTGCAAAATATCGATGGGGCCGAGAGACTGCTCAACGTGGGAAACCATCTGGGTGACGGAATCCTTGTGAGAGACGTCACATTGCACACCAATAACTGCCGCATCGTACTGTTGAGAAATCCTGTCAGCGGTTTCGAGGGCTCGCTCAAGGCTAATGTCGACAACGGCAACCGAGGCCCCTGAATCCGCGAGGGCTTCCACGCACTCCGTGCCCAAAATTCCCGCACCCCCCGTGACCACGGCAACACGGCCCGAAAGACTTTGCCGCTCCATGTATTTACCCATTTTGAGGAAGATTCCTTTCCATCAGCCAACTAACAATCTCGAAGTCAAACTCACTATCAATGTCGAGCGACCTCTCGGGTGGCATCTCGAAAATACGTGTTGACGGGTAGAAAACACGAGGCTCCGCCAGAAACGCATCACGATTCCAGACGTAGATCGAGGCGTTCATGTCAAAAGTTTTTGGCGCATCTTGTCGTCGAAGAATCCCCTGCGGTAGCGGCTTGGCGACCCCCACATGGCCAGATTGTGAATCGACTTCAATGAGATTGAAATAAGGGGACCGCCGAGCCTCGCACGCAGTCACAACGGATTCGATTCCTTCACCTTCCAGCAGAGCAACCGCCGAGTGGATGTCCCCGACAGTTCGAAGCGGGGATGTGGCATCGAGATCAACGACAGTGTCAAAACGTCCTCCTGTGAGCGACTCCATCTCGCGAACGGCGTGCACAATTGCCGGGACTTTTCCTGCGGTATCCGTTGCCAGCTCAGCGGGCCTCACAACGACATGGGTTGCCCCGCAACTCAGAGCCACATCGAGCACTTCCGGGGCATCGCTCGTCACGACGATGACCTCGAAAAGGCCTGACTCCGAGGCGTGTCGCACGGAATGCGCGAACAACGATTGTCCGGCTATCATCCTCCAGTTTTTCCCGGGAACACCCCGTGAACCGCCTCGAACGGCTATCGTGCAAATTCTGTTCACGTCGTTACCCATCTGCCTTCCCGAGCACTTCTCTCAATTCCGAGAATGAGGTTATCGATGTCTCGGGCTTCGGCCAGCGTCGTCACCGAGGTGGGAGACTCCGTCATCATGTCGAGGTGCATGTGCCGATAGGTCTCATCGCGATCAATCGGAAAGCTTTCTAACCGAGTGTTCGAGGACGAAGAAACCGAGAGTGTTCCGGCGAGTATATCCGCGTGAAAAGTCTTTTCTTGGGTGACAATCCGGATAAACCGCGAACCTGGGCGATCGAGGTAATTCAGTTGAAGCGCCAATTGAGAAACGTGCTCAGTGCGAGCCACGATTGACCAGGAGTCGTCAGAATCCACCGTCACGTTTGCAATTCGACCACCCAAGGCAAAGACGCCGAGCGTCCTGCCACACATCCACGCCAGATAATCAAGTTCGTGCGAGAGATCGCGAAGAACTCCGCCCCCCCGACTTTGGTGGGCGGAATACTGCTCTGCAACGGAACGTCCAGGCCGCCATGTCTCCAGCGCTTGTCCCGCATAGGCCTCGACGGAGAGGATTTTCTCGCCGTCCAGACGATTCTTGAGATTCTGCAAGAGAGGATGAAACCTCAAATTGTAGGCCACCCCGACGCGCAAAAAACTGGAAAGGTCAAGGTCGTCACTTCCGAGGGCTGCGGGTTTTTCAATGAGGACTGGCCCTTGATAATTCGCCACAACCAAGTCGTCAACCGCGTGACGGTGGCGGGCAGTCTCATTTGCTATGACGACATAATCAATGTTGTGGTGCTCGAAAGCCTCGCTGATTGTTGGGTGTGAAACGTAAGCGAGGTCGGTGCGATTGCTCACAAAAACAACCTTGGTGCGGTCACCAATCTCGGAGAGAACTCGAGCGTGCCGTTGGCCGATAGACCCCCCGCCCACAACGAGAGACGTCATCACCGGTCAACCGAGCCTGTCGCCTCGTCCCGAGCCCGGATGAGATCTTCTGGGCGCCCAACGTCCAACCACGATTCATGAATCGGGAACGCCGCCACGTTTTTGCCGGCAGTCATAATGTCCGTCAAAAGTGTTGGCATGTCGCAGTACTCACCGACAGTGAGCGTTCCAAGGACCCCAGGGTTCATGGCGTATATTCCGGCGCTGACCAGCGACCTGTGCAGAGGCTTCTCCGTGAGTTCAACGACCAACGAATCGTGAACGGTCACGACCCCAAAAGGAACCTCGACGACATATTCCCGGACGCCCACGGTCGCTTCAGCAGCGTTCTGCCGGTGGAAAGACATCAAATCCCGGAGGTCAACGTGCGTGAGGAGGTCAGAGTTCATCACAATGAACGGTTCGGTGATCGAACCAGCCTGGGTGGCTATCGCGCCTGCCGTGCCTAAAGGAGCATCCTCATGGATGTATGTTACGTCGAGGGCAAATGCTGATCCATCTCCGACGTAATCTTTAATCACCTCCGCGAGGTAATTAACCGAGATGCGAACGTCCTTAAAACCTTGTGCCCGAATCCGCTCGAGAATTATTCCCAAGATCGGCGTTCCTCCCACCGGAAGCATCGGTTTGGGCAGGTCTTTTGTCAATGGGTAAAGACGTTGCCCTTTGCCGCCCGCCATCAAAATGACGGGTGTCGTCATACGCTCGGGATGCACAAAATCATCCATTGTGGCAACGCTCGTGATTTTGCCGTCACGGTCGAGAAGGGGGAGATGCCGAATATCATCCTCAACCATGCGCTCGAAAATCCGAACTGACGAATCAGTCGTCAGTGCCGTCTTGGGTTCGGAATTCATGATGTCTATAGCCAGAGAATCGAGGGTCGCTCCGCGGAGGATTGCCCGCCGAATATCGCCATCCGCGACCACGCCCAAAAGATGGTCACTTTCGTCAACGACGACGGCAAACTGGCGGCGATTGTTGTCAATGACGGCAATCATGTCCCGAAGAGAGTCTGTGGGGCTGACTCTCAGACCATCAATTCCAGTGACCATTAACAAACTCGTTTTCGAATATAGAAGTCAACGAAAGCCCAGTCTAGCTAAGCACTACTCGCGTCGTTCGCAACGACCAAGCCACTGAGAGAGATGGCCTCGTGGCGGTCGAAACTTCTTGAGGTCGTGGCCCCAACGACAACATCGAACGCCATGGGGGAAACCTCGGCCTCTGGCCGCAAAGCCACAAGATCATCCTCGGAGATAACCGAGCCCGCCGCAATGTCCCGGGCAGCATAGAGTCCTCGGCGCGCGATGGGAATATTGATCCGCTCACTTTCTGAAACACGCTTATCGGGACTGCCGAGCGCTTGCTCGATTTCTCGAATCGTTGACACGAGAAGTGCAAAATCGGCCGGTTCCATCGACGCGTGCTGGTCGGGCCCGGGAAGGTTACGGTCTGTCGTGACATGTTTTTCGATAACGCGAGCACCGAGGGCGACAGCCGCCACCGACGCAGAGATCCCCTCAGTGTGGTCACTGTAGCCATACATGACCTCGAGGGTTCGCCCCATATTGACCATGGCTCGCAAATTGGTATCCGAAATAGGCGACGGGTAGGCCGTGTTGCATTGCAGGACCGTAATGCGTTCGCGCGGAAAACCTTCGGACACAATCGCGGAAAGAGCAGCATCCACCTCACTGAGTTGACTCATGCCGGTAGACAAAATGATGTCGTCGGCTCGGCGCGCCACGTCCCTGAGATAGGGCAGATTCGTTATCTCTCCCGAAGGAATCTTGAAAAGACGAAGGCCAATGTCTGAAAGAAAAGCCAAGCTCAGGTGGTCGAAAGCTGTCGAAAGAAAGACCTTTCCGACGCTCTCCACATACGCTTTCAGCTCGATGAATTGATCAGCTGTGAACTGGAGCTCCGCGATCATCTCAATCGCGGACTGAGCCTCACCTGTGGTCGCCTTCTGGTATTCCGCCTTGGGCGTCGAGACTGACATGAGGAGCTCCGGAACTGCCGTTTGAAATTTGATGACGTCCACGTCAGTTGTGGCAATGGCATCAACAATCTTTTTTGCCAATGCCATATCGCCGTTGTGATTGACGCCCACCTCAGCGATGATCAGAACACGGTCAGCGCTGTCAGTCATGTGCTACCCATTCGACGTCATAGAAGCTCTTGGCATGAAGACTTGCTAAAGCTGTTGCCTCAAGAATGTCGGCGATTCGCCGGGAGACGCCGGGAGAACCGTAGGGAGAAACCTTGAGGTCTGCTAATTCTTGCATCTGAGGTGCCATCGCCTGCGTTATCCCCCGCATAATTGCGTCCGCGTCGTTTTCGACGTCCACTACCGATGCGGCCCGAAGTCGTCCCTTTTGCCTGTCTCCGATATTGACAGTGGGAGTTCCCGCTGTGGGGGCCTCAAGGATTCCACTCGATGAATTGCCGACGATAACCGCCGCCGCGGTCAGAGCGCTGAGGTAGCCCACCTGCCCCAGGCTGGCAAAAACCTTGACTCGATCAGTTCGAGCATCCGCATACTCGTCGAGAAGAGCATTCACTGCGCGACCTCCCGCATCGGCGTTCGCCCGAGTCATCACAATCTTTGCGTCGGGAAATTGGTCGAGTGCTGAAAACAACGGATCCATAAATTCACCGACAGCCTGGCGAGACATCGTTTGCGGATGTTGTGTGCAGAGGATTAACGGTGCATCTCCCAAAGGAAAATCAAGGAAAACTTCGAGTTCTTGCGTGGACATCAACTCCAGCGTCGCAAAGTTATCGAGCCCGATGGCCCCCACGTCAAACACCGAATTCGGCGGCTCTCCCAGCTGAATGACGCGGCGACGATATGCCTCTGCCGACACAAAATGCAGTGCGGAGAATTTCGTGATGGCGTGACGCAGGGAATCATCGATTGCCCCCTCAGTCACTTCGCCACCGGCAATGTGAGCGACGGGAATTCCCATCAAAAAAGCGGCCTGAGCCGCAGCCAGAGTCTCGAACCTGTCGCCCAAGACGATGACGAGGTCGGGCGTGGCCGAGTCAAAGACTTTAGCCATGCCACTGACGCCCGCACCCGTTGATTCTGCAACGCCGTAAGGGGTATCCAGAGCGGAAAGCATCTCTACCCGGTGGGAGATGCTAATTCCGTCGGCTTCAATTGCCTTCCATGTTTCGCCAAACTCTGGGGAGAAATGCATCCCGGTCACGATGGTTTCAACGTCAAATTGTGGCCGAGACGTGAGCTCGCGGATGAGAGGCTGGAGCAAGCCGTAGTCGGCTCGAGTGCCCGTGACCACGGCAATCTTGCGGATGCGGGAATTCATCGCACGATTGCCCTTGCGGGTGAACCGACCGCTGTCACGTTGGCTTCAATGTCACGAACGACCACAGCTCCCGCTCCAATGATGGAGTTGGCTCCTATGCGAATCCCTTGGATAACACTCGATCCAGTTCCCAGCGTCACACCGGACTGGACATCAACATTTCCCGCTACGCTTGCCCCAGGGAAAACGGAGACATAGTTGTCAAACGTCGTGTCGTGGCCCACGGCCACGTTGCGATCAACATGCACGTGACGCCCAAAACGGACATTTGTCGTAACGGTCGCATTGGCGCATATCACCGTTCCTGGGCCAAAAACATTATCGTGGCGGCCCACTGTAGCCGCCGGGTGAATAAGGACCGCAGCGTGCAGCCCAAGAGAAGAGGCCAATTCGTCGAGTTTGCCGCGCACGGACGTGTTTGAGATGGCAATGATGTGCTGCGTTGCGGGGTCAAGATTCGCGAGAATCTCATCGCCGCCCAGAACCGGTCCCCTTGATAGCACGCGGCTCTCTGTAGATGGTTGTGCATCCACAAAACCCAGGAAACGAAAGGCTGCCTGCCGACCCGCGGATTCTTCGACTGCGTTGACTGCTTCAAGGACGTCGTGAAATTCTCGCGCGAGCCCCCCGGCGCCGATTATGACAATTGGGGTTGTCACGATTTTCCAACTGCCAGGGCCCGGCCGAGCTTGGGGGAACTCGGCATGGAGATCACACGCCGTTGCAGAGAGTGAGCCGTCGTGAGGTCTCCTCGGGGATTCGCCTGATACATCGGAAGATCACTGAGAAGCTCCCAGAGAGGGCGGCACTGAATTCCAGCGTCGTTGGTCACGCGCAGGAATTCATCACGTTCATTCTCTCGCCCCTCATCTAGGGCAACGGAACACAGCCAGTAGTTGCTTGTTGTGCCAGCAGGTTCCTTCAGGAAGCTCAACCCCTCAACTCCGGCAAAGGCCTTCTGATAGGCCTCTGCAATCACACGCTTTTCACTCAGGAACTGAGGGAGTCTCGTCATTTGCGCAACACCCAATGCTGCATTCAGGTTGGGCATGCGGTAGTTCCACGCCGTCTCGTCGTGCGCGAAGAGCCACGGGTGCGGCACTTTGGCCGTCGTCGTTAGGTGTTTTGCTCGGCGGCCAATTTCAACGTCGTTGGTCAAGATCATGCCCCCACCACCCGTTGTGATGGTCTTGTTCCCGTTGAAACTCAAAATTCCGAGGAGGCCAAACGTTCCCGTGTGTTGACTTCCGACGTAACTGCCCAGAGATTCTGCGGCATCCTCGACGACCGGAATTCCCGCGTCCTGTGCGAGAGCAACAATGCGCTGCACCTCCAGCGGGTGGCCCATGGCGTGCATCGGCACGATTGCGGCCACGCGCCGTCCTGTTTGAGGATTAACCAGCTGCAATCCTCGACGGTCCAATGTGGAGAGAATCTTCTCCAGCGCATCAGCGCTCATGCCCAGTGTTACCGGATCGCTGTCAACGAAGTGGGGAATGCCCCCGGCGTGGACAACGGCGTTAGCGGTCGCCACAAAGGATAAAGCGGGAACGAGAACCTCGTCTCCCAGTTGCACGCCAGCGAGGACCAAAGCAACCTGCAGGGCGGAGGTTCCATTGGATACTGCTACTGCGACCGAGGCCCCCGTGAACGCCGCGATTTCCTCTTCAAATCTATTTACAAAAACGCCCACAGAGGAGACAAACGTTGAATCCAAGCACTCCGTAACGAAAGCATGTTCCACCGCCGTAATGTCTGGCTCGTGGAGAGCCACAACGCTATCGTGCCCGACGACGTTTCGAATAGCATCGACGAATTCGTGTGCGGAAAACCCAGAAGCCACGATACCTACCTACACAACGTACGTATTGACGCGATAGCGCGCTAAGTTTTGCGCATCGGTGAACCACTCAATGGTGCGCGAAAGCCCCGTGGCAAAACCGTCAATTCCCGACAGGGCAGGCTCCCAACCAAACAGGTCTTTGGCTTTTGCATTGTTCGAGAACAAGCGTTCCACTTCGGAGTTCTCTGGGCGAAGGCGCTTGTCGTCTGAAATCGCCACAGCCGAACTGTCCATGAGACGCGCAATGGTCGAAAAAGTCTCCCCGATTGATACTTCAAAACCAGCCCCAAGATTGACCGTATCTCCAACACCATTCACGGAGTTCAACGCAGCGAGAAATCCTCCGACTGTGTCTGCAACAAAGGTAAAGTCACGCGTTGGCTCCAACGCTCCGAGGGAGATTTCGGGTTTTCCCGCAGCGAGTTGACTAATGATGGTGGGAATCACAGCTCGGGCCGACTGTCGGGGTCCAAAGGTGTTGAACGGCCGGATCGTAACGGTGGGAAGACCGAAGGACGTATAAAACGACGACACCATCTGGTCGGCGCCAATTTTGGAGGCGGAGTAAGGAGATTGCCCTTGAAGCGGGTGACCCTCATCCATGGGAACATAACGAGCTGTTCCGTAAACTTCGCTTGTCGACGTGTGAATGAAACGACCGATGCCGTGAGCACGGGCGGCATTCAGCAGGTTGAGGGTTCCTGAAATGTTCGTCTGAACATACTGATCCGGAGCAACATACGAAAAGGGAATCGCAATCAATGCCGCGAGATGAAGAACTGCATCGTGTCCCTGCACGAGCGACATCATTTGCGTAGGATCCCTGACGTCGCCGGGCACGACCTTTATCTGATGAGCAATGTCCGAGGGAACGCTATCGAGCCAGCCCCAAGAGTCGAAAGAGTTGTAAATCACCAGCGCAGTGACATCGTGTCCGTCCCGAACGAGAGCTTCGGCCAGATGGGAACCGATGAAGCCGTCAGCGCCGGTAAGAAAGACCTTCACCTGATGAACTTTACACCGTGCGATTGGCGCCAACGAATCGTTTACGGCCCTAGTAGCCTTGAGAAATGTCTCAAACTGTGACTTTTGATATGACCCTGAGTGCGGATGCCCTCGCTCTCTACATTTCACAACTCGTCAACACTCATTTCCCTGATGACAACGTCGTCGATCCGTCGCAAATTATGGAGCACCTTCCCTCGGCCCTTGAGCGCCTGTCAACGTGCATGTCGGGGATACATCGCAAGTACTTTAATGAAAGCAACCACGTCCGATTCGACCACATGAATTCGGACCACATGGCAATGTTCCTTTACCTTCTGGGCAACACCATCTGGAACGAGTCGGGCGGGGTAGCTATTCCGACCAAGTTGTTTTATCTCAATAAAGTGATGCACGCTGTGGACCTGTACTTCAGCGTCAAGATGCCCGAAGTATTTGTTCTTGTTCACCCCGTTGGCTCGGTAATTGGCAATGCCCACTACGGCAACTATGTTGCCATCTACCAGGGTTGCACTGTGGGAGCAGTTGACGGTGTCTACCCTGTTTTTGGCGAAGGTGCCATTCTCTTCGCCGGAGCCACGGTCTTGGGTGAGACAGTGTGTGGAGACAATGTCGTCTTTGCAGCGAGATCTTTCGTCATCAACAGAAGGGTACCCGCAGACTCAGTCGTGACAGGCGCTTTTCCCAACGAGCGAATATCGCTGTCTCCACGCACGGTTAGAGAACGAATGTTTGACCCATTACCCCGAGAAGAGAAGTTCCCCACATGAGTCAAAAACTGGCAGTGTTCTCTCCGTTTTCAAACATTTGGGACCATGCATATCCGGAGGCACTTATAACCTCTGGTCTAACCCGCCTCGGCTGGGACGTTGAGTACCTCAATTGTGATGGCATTCTTGATGCCCATTGTGTAGCCATGTCGGCCGCCGGAGTCGACGAATTTGCTTCACAAGCCGTCAGAAGCCAGATTTGCCGCGCATGTCACAAGCGCCGCGACTTGACGAACAGACACTTTGGGTTCAGGTCTTCAACGATCGAAGGCTTCCTGACGGCGGACGACAGGAAGTCCATCGACGCTTACATCGCCAGTGTGACACCTGCGAACTGGACTGAACTGACCGTAGACGGATTTCCTCTCGGCCGCTACGCGGTCTATGAGATGTGGCTGCACAACAAACTCGTCAGCACTGATCTTCCTCCAGAACTCTGGCCTATTTATCTGGGCCAATTGCGCAATACTCTGACTGCTTACTTGGCTTCCCTCAGATTCCTTGCCGAGACAAAGCCTGATGTGACGATGGTCTACAACGATCACTATTCGGTGAACCATGCGTTTACCGCTGCTGCAAAGAAACTTGGCATCACAAGCTATAGCATTCATGGCGGATGGCACATGGTGCATCGAAGTGAGTCCATGTCGATGATGCGGTCGGACTACACATTGGCTGATCTCTTCGAATCTCCGGGATGGTTTTCCGTGCGAGAGGAGCCTCTCAACAAGAGCGCCGTCGACCTCGTCGCCGCTCACTTTGATGGACTCTGGGCAGCCAGCAGTGCTTTCGCGTATTCCAGCGAGCTCGAAGGTACAGGTTCACAACAGCTGCGTTCTCAATTTGGCATTGCGCCGGAGGCCAGCGTGCTCCTCGCCGCCATGTCAAGTGAAGATGAGTTGATGGGCGTTACCGTCATCGGCGTCGCCCCTCAGTCGAAAGTTCAGAAATCACTTTTCTCTGATCAATTCGAATGGATAAAGTTCCTGATCAAGTTTGCCTCGACGAACCCCGAATACCATTTGATTGTTCGACTCCATCCCCGCATGTTTCCCAATAAGCGCGAGCAGAAGATGTCTCCGGTGGTCGCCGAATTGATGGAGCTCAAGGCAACG
>DBCH01000101.1 GCA_002292955.1 Microbacteriaceae bacterium UBA963
CCCCTGGCTCGCGGCCGCCTACGACTTCGGCGGGAACGAACCGCCATCGGGCCGGCGTACCGTGGGTCGCGTGCGTGTGAACGCCACTATCCCCGCGGTGAGCCCCGACCTCGTGGCAGACCTCCTGGCAACCTTTCCGGGCTGTCGCACGGCAAAGATTAAGGTTGCCGAACCCGGTCAAACACTCGCCGACGACCTCGCTCGCGTCGCTCGCGTGCGTGAGGTGATGGGCCCGGATGCACGACTGAGGGTTGACGCCAATGGCGGCTGGAGTCTCGACGAAGCGCGCGTCGCCGCCGAGGAGCTGCGTCAGTACACCCTCGAGTACATGGAACAGCCCTGTGCCAGCGTTGATGAACTGCGCGACCTTCGCGCGCTCGATCTTGGCATTCCGATTGCCGCCGACGAGAGCATCCGCAAGGCCAGTGATCCGCTACTCGTGCGCGACCGCAGTGCTGCCGACGTGATTGTTGTCAAAGCGGCACCACTCGGCGGCATCTCACGCGCCATTGACGTCGTCGAACAGGTGGGCTTGCCCGCTGTGGTGTCGAGTGCCCTTGAGACATCGGTGGGGCTTGCCATGGGGGCGTTCCTGGCCGCGGCCCTCCCCGACACCTACGACGCGGGGTTGGGTACGGCCTCCCTGCTGGCCGCCGACGTGACCCGAGAACCCCTGATTGCCAGGGGCGGCAGCATCGACGTGCGACGCGTTGTGCCCGATCACGACCTCTTAGCCACGCACAACGCCGGCGCCGAAAGAACGACCTGGTGGGTCGAGCGCATCACCCGCTGCCACCGCCTGCTCGAAGCCCAGGGTTAGCTCAGCCCGCTGTAGGAGTGCAGACCTTTGAAGAAGATGTTGACAACGGTGTAGTTGAAGATGACGGAAGCGAAGCCCACCATGGCCAACACCGCCGAGCGGGTGCCCCGCCATCCGCGCGTGGAACGGGCGTGGATGTATCCGGCGTAGATGGTCCAAATAATGAACGTCCACACCTCTTTGGTGTCCCAGCCCCAGTAGCGACCCCACGCCTTTTCCGCCCACACTGCGCCGGCAATGAGCGTGAACGTCCAGAAGATAAAGCCGATGATGATCAGTCGGTAGGCGTAGTTTTCCAATTGCGCCGAGTCGGGGAGTCGGGACATCCAGCCCAGGCGCGTTGCTTTTGACTCAACCGTGCGTTGTTCGCGCCGCGCCTGAAGAATCTGCGTGAGGGACAGCGCGAATCCCACGGCAAAGAAACCGGTTGCGAGTGAGGCAACAAAAACGTGAATCACCAGCCAGTAAGACTGCAGCGCCGGAGGCAGCGGAACAACCTCGACGAAGAAGCTCGTGGAGGCCAGCCCCAGCAGGAGGAGAACCAGGCCCGTGGTGAAGGCACCAACAAACTTGAGGTCCCACTTCAGATTGACCACGAGAAACACGAGGGTAATGATGAGCGTGCCCGTCAGGGCGAACTCGTACATGTTCGCCCACGGGACGCGCGAGGCCGCGATTCCGCGTAGCACCGTTGCCACCAGGTGGAAGGCGAAGGCGAGCCACGTGAGGGCCATCGCGATGCTGGCGAGGCGTCCGCTGCCCGCCGAGCGCACCGCCGCATCCGCCCGGACACGCGTCAGTGTGGCCGTACTGCCCTCGCCGGTCGACCGGACGATGCTGTCGGATGCCGCCGCTGAGTTGGCTTCGCGCCCGGCTCCTCGGGCTAAATCGAAGGTGAAGACGATGAAGGCAATCGCGTAGATGGCCATCGCCGAATACAGCGACAGAACGGAGAACTGCGAGAGTGTGTCAGTCACGCTCTAATCCTAAGTTGGCCCCGTGAGCGTTAGCGATTCGAGCCAAGGCCGCCGAGAGCGTGGGGTCGTCACCGCGGGCAAGAGCCCCGTACTCGACTTCGGTGCCCTCGGCCTTCGCACGAGCACTGATCCACACGCGGCGTCGCGGAATGAAGAGCGACGTGAGGAGCCCGGCCACCGCAGCCAAAGCGAAGACCAGCACCCAGCCCTGCGCGGGATCGCGATGAACGTCGAGTGACGCAAATCGCTTTACGGTTTCGAGTGACACGCTGCCCAGGCCGTTGGGGAGGTCCGCCGTCTCACCCGGGCGCAGTTCGAGCGACGGCACGTCGGTCGTCGTTCCCGTCAACTTGGTGAGTTCCGAAGTGTCGAGCGCGTACACCGATCGCGGAATACCGTCATTGAGCCCCAGGTCACCCACATAGACGTTGATCGTCAACAGGGGATCAATCAAGTCGGGGTAGACCGAGAAGCTCGCCCCCGCATGTCCCTCGTTCACCGTGGGATAGAAGAACGCGATGAGGCCCACCTCCCGGCTCAACCCATCGGGAAGTTTGACGACGCCAACCGACGTGAAGTTGGTGTCCTGCGGCAAAAACGGGACCGCCTCCTGATAGACCACGTTGCCGGCCGGGTCGCGAACGGTTATCTCGGGTGCGTACCCGTTGCCCAGCAGGTAGACATCGGACCCACCAATGTTCAACGGTTCGTTGACCTTGATGACGCTCGCCACGGGTTCTTTGCCGCGCTCTTCGATGGTGACGTCTGCCGTGTAGTCGATGGGCTGACCAACCGCGTTCACATTCCGCTCCTCGTAACGGGTGGAGAACTTGTCGAGCCTGAGGGAGAACGGAGAGAGGGTGGAGTCGGAGAAGAACCGACCCGGGCTAAAGGAGTCGTAAGCAATCAGGCTGTTCGTAAAGGCCTGTCCCTCCACGACCACCCGCTGGCCGGCGTAGCCAAAACCACCACCAAGCCCCACGGCAATGAGAACGCCAACGAGTGCGACGTGGAAAACGAGGTTGCCTGTTTCACGCATGTAGCCGCGTTCGGCAGAAACCGTGAGCCGAGTCCCCGAGTCGTAGCGCTGGATGCGATAGCGGTCGCGGCGGAGCACACGTTCGGCTGCCTCGATGGCCGCCTCCACGTCAATCCTGGGCATGCGCGCCGTGAGGTGTGCGGGTAAGCGATTGAGATTTTGGGGAGTCGCAGGCGGAACCCCGCGTAACGCATCCCAGTGGTGTTTCGCGCGCGGGATCACGCAGCCCACAAGCGAGATGAAGAGCAGCAGGTAGATGGCCGAAAACCACACCGACGCGTAGACGTCAAAAAGTTGGAAGCCATCGAGCCACGGGGCGAGGTCGGGGTTGTTCACAAAATACTGCGTGACACCGTTGGGGTCGGAACTGCGTTGAGGAAAAATCGAACCCGGAATCGCGGCGATGGCAAGCAAGAGAAGCAGGATAAGCGCGGTGCGCATGCTCGTGATCTGGCGCCACGCCCAGCGCAGCCATCCGACGACGCCGAGCCGAATACCCCGGGCGTCTTCGCCGGGGTTGGCCTGAGTGGAATCAATGTGGTCAGAGGGCCGTAACATACTCGCCAATCATCACCTGAGTATTCACGATGATCAGATTCCACAGACCCGTCACCATCAGCACACCAATCAGGATAAGCAGAACGCCTCCGGCGATGTTGATCGCGCGAATGTGTCGACGCAGAAAAGTGAGTGATGACGACGCCCAGTGGAATCCGGCGGCCAATAGCACAAAGGGCAGCCCGAGGCCGATGCAGTACGCAACGCCCAGAAGGGCTCCTCGCGCAGGTGTCGCCGCATCGAGACTGAGCGAAAAAATGGCGGCGAGAGTGGGGCCGATGCAGGGCGTCCAGCCGAGGCCGAAGACGACGCCGAGAAGCGGAGCGCCGGCCAACCCCACGCGCGGAGCGAGGTTGATCTTTGCCGTGCGCTGAAAGAGACGGAAGAACCCCACGAAAACGAGCCCGAGCACGATGATGAGCGCGCCCATGATGCGCGTCACAAGATCAATCCACGGCTTAAGGGCAAATCCTGCCGCCCCAAAGGCAATGCCGAACGCCACAAAAACAACGCTGAAGCCGAGCACAAAGAGCGCGGCTCCCAGGACGGATCGGGCCACTCGACGGCGACCGTCGGCTTGGCCGCCCACGATTCCGAGGTACCCCGGTACGAGCGGGAGAACGCAGGGAGACGCGAACGATACGAGTCCGGCCAGCAGGGACAGAGGAACGGCCAGCCAGAGGCTGCCGCCAAAAACTATCTCGCCAACGTTCATGGGGTGGTCTCTGCCACAACCGAGTCGATCAGCGCTTCGAGAATCGAGGGCTCGGCGATCGCACCCAGCACGCGCGCGGCCACCCTGCCCTGAGCATCCAGAATCAAGGTTGTGGGAACGGCGTTGGGCGGAACGTTACTGGCGAAGGCCAACTGAATGGAGCCCAATTGATCGGTCACGGTGGGGTAGGTGATTCCGAAGGTTGTGTTGAAAGACATCGCGGTGGCCGCCTGATCGCGAACGTTCACGCCAACAAACGTGACGGGCCTGCCCGCCGTCGTTTCGGCCTCGTACACAGCCTGAAGGTCGGGGGCCTCGGCCCGGCACGGAGCGCAACCCGCGTACCAGAAATTGACCACCACAACGCGGCCACGGAGATTCGCCGAAGAGAGCGGCTGGTCGTCGATGGTTGTGCCCGAGAAGACAATGGCGGCACCCCGGTTCTGCGGGGGAAGCTCGGTTACCGAGCCGTCACCCGCAATGTAGTTCTTGCCACTTCCCGCACGATACTGATCAGCCAGAGGATTACTCGAACAGGCGGCGAGCGATGCGCTGGCGACCACAATTGTCACCAGTGCGGCGGCACGCATGAGGCGGGCACGCATGACGGACGTGCGCATGCGGGGTGCGGATGTTGGGGGAATCACACGGCACCGACGTCAATAGCGCCATCAGACAGCGGTGCCGCCGGATCCGCGTACGCCACCTCGACAAAACCCCGCTCGGCAAACGACTCGTCGCGCCACTCACACGTGGTGATGCTCGAGAGTGCGCAGCGCCTCCGTCTCGGGTCATTCATGAACGACTGGTTGGCGAGTGCCCGGTGCACCGTCATGATGGGCAACTGGTGGCTGACCATCACAATGTCGCCGGACTCGGTTGAGTTAACCGCGTCCGTCATGGCCGCCAGCATGCGCGCGGCAATGCTGCGATAGGGCTCTCCCCAGCTGGGTCGCCACGGGTTGCGCAGAAACTTCCAGTTCGCGGGGTCCCTGAGCGCCGAGTCCGGACCGCGCATGCGCTTTCCCTCGAAGACGTTGGTGGGCTCGATGATGCGCTCATCAATAAGGGGCGTAAGTCCGAGGAGCCTGGCCACGGGCGCCGCCGATTCCTGGGTCCGCTGCAGGGGCGAGCTCATCAGTGTCGAGATGGGCCGGTTGAGCGCCGCGAGATGGGCGGCGGCCGCTTCGGCCATCAGGGCCCCGCGCTCGCTCAATCCAAAGTTTGGGAGGCGCCCGTAGAGCACGCGGTCCGGGTTGAAAACCTCACCGTGCCGCACGAGATGAACCTGCCGAGCAACCATGGTTCAAGTCTAGGCGGGGGGTTCCTGTGCATTTTCCGCACGGCGCTCGGTTTCGATACGCCGACGCTGTCGGCTACTCAACCGGCGCTGCAACGTGACCGCGTGCGCTACCCAACACGCGGTGCCGCCCGACCACGTGCGCTACTCAACCGGCGATGCCGTCCGACGCTGTCGGCCCGTGAACCAGGGATAAAGGTAAAGTTGGGGACTGTGACGAAACGCATCCTCATTGCCGACCTGCCCGCAACCCCCGAAGGACCCGTATCGGTCTCCGGCTGGGTCGACACGGTGCGCGACCAAAAGAAGGTGCAGTTCGTCGTGCTCCGCGATGAGTCCGGTGCCGCGCAGTTGGTGCACCCTCGCAGCGAAGAGACCGACCCCATTGCCGAGACCATCTCCGGCCTCGCCGCCGGAACCTTTCTCACAGTCACGGGCGAACTCAAACTCGATGAGCGCGTCAAGCTCGGTGGGCTCGAAATCAAGGTTGACGGCATCGTCGTGGCCGGAGCCGCCATTGCGGAGACTCCCATCGCCGACGACACGAGCATCGATAAGCGTCTTGACTGGCGTTTCATCGACCTGCGCACCGCGCGCAACAACCTCATGTTCCGCGTGCAGACCACCATGGAGCACGCCATGCGCTGCTACTGGATTGACCGCGGGTACATCGAGATTCACACCCCGAAACTCATGGCCAGCGCTTCCGAATCGCACGCCGAGCTGTTCCAGCTCGAGTACTTCGAAACCACGGCGTACCTCGCCCAGAGCCCCCAGTTCTACAAGCAGATGGCGCAGAGCGCCGGTTTCGGAAAGGTCTTTGAGATTGGTCCCGTTTTTCGCGCCGACCCGTCGTTCACGTCTCGTCACGCCACGGAGTTCATCAGCGTTGATGCCGAACTGAGCTGGATCGACAGCCACGAAGACGTGATGGCCATGCAGGAAGAACTGCTGGTCGCCGCGCTGTCCGCAGTTAAAGAAAAGCACGGCGATGCCATCAAGGAACTCTTCGACGTCGACGTCACCGTGCCGGCCATTCCGTTCCCCCGCATCCCGCTCGCCGAAGCCAAGCGCATTGTTGCCGAGCGCGGCTACGAAGTTCCCCGCGACGACGAAGACATGGATCCGGAGGGCGAGCGTCAAATTGCCGACTACGCTGCCGAGGAGCTTGGCCACGAGTTCGTGTTTCTCACCGACTACGCCGCGAACATCCGCCCGTTCTATCACATGCGCCACGACGACAATCCGGCGCTCACCAAGAGCTACGACCTCATCTGGAACGGAACCGAGATCACGACGGGTGCGCAGCGCGAACACCGCATCGAGGTGCTCGAAGCGCAGGCGCGCGAAAAGGGGCTCGACCCCGAGGGCCTCGGGTTCTACCTCGACTTCTTCCGCTACGGCGTTCCCCCGCACGGAGGATTCGGCATGGGACTCTCCCGCATGCTGATGCTG
>DBCH01000083.1:0-8006 GCA_002292955.1 Microbacteriaceae bacterium UBA963
GTGTTGGATGCCTCCGGAAGCCGCCTCGAAGAGAACTGGCTCGACAAGAGCCTTAACGTTCGTCCCGTGGTGCCGGCAAGCCTCACGCTGAGCAAGACGCAGGAGCTCGGCGGGTCAATTTTTGACATGATGAGTCGCGATTCCCGCGTGCGATTCCACGCCGTTGCCGTTCCGGTTCAGTTTGCCAACTCACCCGACTCGTTTGGCACGGTGGTTGTCGCCCTGGCCACCACCGGCGTCGACCGACTGATGGCCACCTACCTCTCCATCTTTCTGGGCTTCGGCATCGGGGTTGTCATCATTGGCGCCCTCCTCACAAGACTTCTTGTGACAACCACCTTTAGTCCCCTTCGGCGCGTTGAGAAAACTGCCGCGGCCATCGCCGATGGTGACTTTAGTCAGCGTCTGCCGTGGTCTACCCCCAATACGGAGGTGGGCCGGGTGACGCGCGCGCTCAACACCATGTTGGGGCGCATCGACCGCGCCTTCGCCGATCGTGCGCGCACCATCGACCAGATGCGCCGTTTTGTTGGCGACGCCAGCCACGAGCTTCGCACCCCCCTTGTGTCGGTGCGCGGGTACGCCGAGCTGTATCGCATGGGGGCCCTGAAGAGCAAGAAAGATGTGTCACAGGCGATGGACCGCATCGAGCGGGAGGCCATCCGCATGGGAATCCTCGTCGAAGACCTCCTGGCGCTGGCGCGACTCGACGAAGCGCGGCCACTCGAGCTTGCCGAGATCGATCTCGCCGCCCTTGCCGCCGACGCCGCGCTCGATGCCCGTGCATTCGATCCGGAACGCAAGGTCACCGTGCACGCGATTGGCTCTAACGAATCGCCGACCGCGCTGCTCATTACCGCCGAAGAGAACAAAATTCGCCAGTTGATTACCAACCTGATGGGCAATGCGCTGCGCTTCACCGCGCCGGGAAGTCCTCTGGAGATCGGCGTGGGCCGTGACGAATCGGGCAATGGCGTCATTGAAGTGATTGATCACGGCGACGGAATCCCGCCGCAGGTGCGCGAAAAAATCTTTGAGCGATTTTGGCGAGCAGACTCGTCACGAGCCCGTGAAACCGGTGGCTCAGGACTCGGGCTCGCGATTGTGGCGTCGATTGTTTCGGTACACGAGGGGTCAATCGCCGTCGACGAGACGCCCGGCGGCGGCGCGACCTTCCGGGTCAGCCTGCCCGCGAACGGACCCACGAACTCGCCCGAGGTGCTCGGGCTCTAGCCCTGTTTTCCACACATCACCGCGTCGGACAGTTTCGCTGTCCAGTCACCTGACACGATCACCCGTGAGAGGAGACGCACGTGACAACGTTTCACATTGACAGCTCTGCGGTGAGTAGTACGGCAGCCACCGCCCGAGCTCAGATTGCGCGCATTCAAACGGACATTGCGGCCTTACACACGAGCCTGACCGGACTACAGGTCTCGTGGACGGGGCCAGCAGCAACAGCGTTTCAGGCGGTGGTGAGCCGATGGCGTCAGACTCAAACCCGGCTCGAGGGTGATCTCACGGCGCTCAACGATGCCCTCGCCCTGGCCGGTCGGCAATACGCCGAGATGGAGCTCGCACACGTGCGCATGTTCCAATAGACCACGCCTCGGCGTGGACCTGTTTGGGGGGTGAGAGCAGGAGAGCAAACGACGAAGGGCTCCCCGAGTGGGGAGCCCTTCGTGCGTATTCAGACTTAGAAGTCCATTCCGGCACCGGGGTCGGGCATGTTGGGAGCGGCCTTCTCGGGCTTCTCGGCAACAACGGCCTCGGTGGTGAGGAACAGGCCGGCAATTGATGCGGCGTTCTGCAGAGCAGAGCGCGTAACCTTGGCCGGATCGATAATGCCCTGGGCAACCAGGTCACCGTACTCGTCGGTGGCGGCGTTGAGGCCGTGTCCGTCGGGCAGGCTACGCACCTTGTCCACCACTACGCCGGGCTCAAGACCCGCGTTAATGGCGATCTGACGCAGCGGTGCCTCGATGGCAACGCGCACGATGTTGGCACCCGTAGCCTCGTCGCCCGCGAGCTTGAGCTTGGCAAACGCCTTCGCTCCGGCCTGGATGAGTGCCACGCCGCCGCCGGGGACGATGCCCTCTTCAACGGCAGCCTTGGCGTTACGAATGGCATCCTCGATGCGGTGCTTGCGCTCCTTGAGCTCCACCTCGGTTGCGGCACCGGCCTTGATCACAGCAACACCGCCGGCCAGTTTGGCCAGGCGCTCCTGCAGTTTCTCGCGGTCGTAGTCGCTGTCGGTGTTCTCAATCTCGGCGCGAATCTGCGAAACGCGACCGGCAATGCCCGCCGGGTCTCCGCCACCATCGATGATAGTGGTCTCGTCTTTGGTCACGACAATCTTGCGCGCGTGACCGAGCAGTTCGAGTCCGATGTTCTCGAGTTTGAGGCCGACCTCTTCGCTAATGACCTGTCCGCCGGTGAGAATGGCGATGTCCTGAAGCATGGCCTTGCGGCGGTCACCGAAGCCGGGAGCCTTGACGGCAACCGACTTGAAAATGCCGCGGATCTTGTTGACAACGAGAGTGGCCAAGGCTTCTCCATCGACATCTTCGGCAATGATGAGCAATTGCTTGCCCGTCTGAATCACCTTGTCAACGATGGGGAGCAGGTCCTTGATGTTCGACACCTTGGAGTTCACGATGAGGATGTAGGGGTCTTCGAAGACCGCTTCCTGACGCTCGGGGTCGGTCATGAAGTAGGCCGACAGGAATCCCTTGTCGAAGCGCATACCCTCGGTAATCTCGAGCTCGGTGCCAAACGTGTTCGACTCCTCAACCGTGACGACGCCCTCTTTGCCCACCTTGTCGATGGCCTCGGCGATCAGGGCACCAATCTGGGGGTCGGCGGCCGAAATCGATGCCGTAGCAGCGATTTCTTCCTTCGTCTCGATCTCTTTTGCCGAAGCTACGAGCTCCTTGGTGACCGCCTCAACGGCCTTCTCGATACCGCGCTTGAGGGTGATGGGGTCGGCGCCAGCGGCGACGTTGCGCAGCCCCTCGCGAACGAGCGCCTGAGCGAGCACCGTGGCGGTCGTGGTTCCGTCTCCGGCCACGTCATCGGTCTTCTTGGCGACCTCTTTAACCAGCTCGGCGCCGATCTTCTCGAAGGGCTCATCGAGCTCGATTTCCTTGGCGATGGACACGCCGTCGTTTGTGATGGTGGGGGCTCCCCACTTCTTCTCAAGAACAACGTTGCGGCCGCGGGGGCCGAGCGTTACCTTGACGGCGTCAGCGAGGATGTTGAGTCCGCGCTCGAGGCCACGGCGGGCCTCTTCGTTAAACGCAATGATTTTTGCCATTGTCTTTCGTCCCTCCCGGACGTTGGGGTGAAGTAACCAATTAGCACTCAGTTGTGTCGAGTGCTAACTCCAATATTGGCACTCTCCTACCGGGAGTGCAAACCGGAGACGCCTGAAGAAAAGAGTCGAAACTAGCCTGCGGCGCCAACAAAGGTCACGGAGCCGGATGCCGCGGGGGGCATCTCAATCCACGTGTTGCCCGGTGCGATCCGAATGATCAGGCCGCGGTCATCAACAAACAAAATCGGAGCTTCGCGCGAGGCCTTGGACCACGTGGCGTGCACCGTCTTGCCGCCGGATGACACCCATGCTTCGCCACTGTCAATCATGATGGTGCGCGGAACGGGCGAGTACTGCCAATCGAGCTGGACCATCATCACAATGACGTTGGTGGATTGAATCTGCGCACCGGCATCATCAAGATCTGGCGCGCCCTCCTGCGAGCGAAGGTAAACCTGGGTTGCCGGATCGTAGGTCCACGACGGATAACGTTCATCGGAGAAAGTGACGTTAATCGTTGACTGGGGAACACCGTCCCGAACGGGCGTGGATGTTGCGACACTGCTCGAGAAAGCGAACACCTGCTGTGGCGGGGCGAGGTCGAGGTGCTGAGAAATGATCTGGTTAGCCGCCACTCCCACGTTGTGCGGGGCATCCTTGTCGTCGGTGCGGTAAATGGTTTCTTCCGTGTCCGACTGGCCGTCAATCGCGTTATAGACCACCGTGTCGCGCATCATCTCAACAAACCGATACTGGCCGCCCGAGTACGCCACGATTCCCCCGAACGGCGAAATGATGTCGGGGTCCATCGGGCGAATCGAGCGAACAGGTCCCACCTGATCGGGCACGTTGGAATCCCAACAGGCCACGTAACGCGTGAGCCCGCCCTCGACGAATTGCTCAAAAACGATGTCCGTGCTGTTGAGCCCGTATTGCGGGCGTGCCTCTTGGTGGTTGTCGACTTTGGCGCACAGGGAGGGGCGGTTCAGCGAACCAGCCGGAACGATTGTTCCGCGCAGGGGCGCAAGCGCTGTGGCCGGGGCCGGCGTGTGATGAGGCGCGTACTCGTATCTCGGTTCAGCCGGAACGCACCCCGCCAGTGTCGTCGCCACAACTAACGCCGCCGCCGTTACGAGCAGAATTCGAGAAGAACCGCGCATTGTCATCCTTTACAGACTAACGCCGTCCTCGCAAGGAGGACGGCGTTAGTTTGGGGCACGCCCCAAAGTAAGTGTTTTACGGGGCCAGGTGGACCGACTCGGCCTGGGGGCCCTTGGCGCCCGTGCCAACCTCGAACTCCACGCGCTGACCTTCTTCAAGCACCTTGTATCCGTCCATATCGATGGCCGAGAAGTGCACGAAAACGTCCTGCTCCTGACCATCTACGGTAATAAAACCGTAGCCTTTTTCGGCGTTGAACCACTTGACGGTTCCGACAGCCATGTATTTCTCCTCGTACGTAGATTGCGGAACCGCAACGCGCGAGAACCGTCGATTGATACTAGCGGAGTTAACCGCCTCTGACACACCACTCTCCGAAATTGCACAGGAGCGCGATGTCCAGAGGGTCGGGCCGGCAACGCGTTTGGCAAGAGAAACGGGCTATCCGGCTTCCGGGTCTTCCGGTGCCGGTTCTGCGGGTGCCGGCTCAGCAGCGGGGATGCGGTAGTCGGCTCCGAGCACCAGCGTGAGTGGTGCCTGAGACGACGCGTAGGCCGATGTCAGTTTGATCTGGCAGCTGTTATTGAGCGCGACGCACACACCGCGAGCCGCGCCCTCGTTGCCCTTGGTGCTGTAAAAGACGATGGTTTTCTTGGTGTCGGTGACGCTCGCGTTGGACTTGACTCCCACGGGAACCCCCGCTGCCGCAAGTTGATCGCCAACTGTGGTGGCCAACCCCACAATGGGCGTGGCGTTGAAAACATTGACCAAGATGTCGGGGGCCACCGTGGGGGTTGCCGTGGGTGTGGGCGTGGGTGTGGGTGTGCTCACCGGAAACAAAAACGCCTGCAGTTTGCCGTTGGAGCCGAAAATGTATGCCGCCGAGCCGCCAACAATCAATCCGGTGATGAGCGCTGCCCAGGCAAAAATCAGCCACGGCGACACGGAGCGTCGAGACGACCGGTGCGCCCCTACCCGCTGAATCTCGGGAGGAACATCGTCAAACCGGTCGGTGGCAAACTTTTCATTCATGCGTTTGGGGATTCCTCTGCGGGGGCGGCAGTTGACATGCGTCGCTGGCGCGCCTGTCGCCGCTCTTCGCGAAGCCGCAAGAGTCGCTTGACCAACAGGGGGTCGTATTCGAGCGCCACCCGACGATCAATGAGCTCGTTGAGTAACTGGAAGTAGCGGGCCGGAGAAAGGCCGAACGTCTGACGAATCGCCTCTTCTTTACCCCCGGGTTGCTGCCACCACGCACACTCGAAGTCGAGGATGTTGCGGTCACGCTCACTCAGAACTCCAGCGGAGTTTTGGGCTTCAAGCGAATCGATAGGTGTCACGTTTCTCCCCAAGCTGTGGCGCATCCTCCGGGTTGAAAGAATGCGACTCAATTCTACGATGTGCGGCAGACGCTCCCTGAACGTAGCCTCCACCCGCGAGTGCGCCTCAATCAATCTGGGGCCGACTATGGGACTCGAACCCACAACCCCCGCTTTACAAGAGCGGTGCGCTACCAATTGCGCCAAGTCGGCAGTGCGCCCTGCGAGCGCGCCACAAGTCTAATCGCTCAGGCGTGGACCCCCGCCAAACGAGCGTTGCCCGCTCACGCCGGGGTGGGAGCGGGCAACGTGAGTCGCTGAGAACTATCTAATTCGTCGGCGCGGGCGTCGACGTAGCCGATCCCTTGAGGCCCGCGAGCTTCAGCAGGAAGTCAGAGAACTGCGCGGGGTAGAACGCGCCCGTCTCAGGGTCCGTGTTGAAGCTGAACTGGGTGCCGTTCACAATCACCGTTGGGGTGCCACTAAAGACGACATCGGTGGTGTTGGGCAATGCCGGTGCGTCCTTCACGCGGTTCCATGAGCTGGTCACCCATGACTTGAAAGTTTCGTTGTCGATGCAGGTACCGATTTCGGCCTGACGATCGGCGCCGACAGACTTCACGATCTCTTTGAGCGCCGCGTTATCGAGTCCCGGGGTTCCCTCATCGGGTTGATTGGTGAACATCGCGTCGTCGAAGTTCAAGAACTTGTTGGGATCGTAGGTAGCCACACACGCAGCCGCGTTGGCCGCCCGGGAGGAGTAACGCGAACCCATCGACATGCGGTCAAGAATTGAAATGGGGTGAATTTCAACGGTGGCCGCGCCACTGGCAACGCGATCCCTAATAATGGGCGAGTTGGCAATGTTGAAGTTCTTACACACGGGGCACTGGTAGTCCACGTAGACCACGATGTTCAGCAGGTCGGGATTTTCTGTGGTGGTAATTGGCTCTCCGCCGTCCGGGAGTGCCTTGTTCAAGACGGCCTCGATATCGCCCGTAGGGACACCATTGGCATCGAGTTTGGCCTGAAGCAGGATGCCGTCGCTGGCCATGTTGGCGGGGCGGGGGCCGGGAGACGGTACCGCACTCCAGATGACTAGGCCGATGACCGCCACAACAACGATGATGCCGGCCACAACGCCGCCCTGAACGAAGAAGCGCCTGCGGCGCTCTGACTTCTGTGCCTCCGCGCGGTGCTCGCGCGCGGTCTGGCGAGCTTCTTCGCGCCGCTGGTTCTTGGTGGGGCGTGAACCCTGGGATCCGATAGTCATTGAACTTTCTCCACACACTCTGTTCGCAAATTGGACGCACCCCTGCGGGGCACCCCTGCGATATTACGCGAGATGCCCCCTGCGCCGCTAAACGGGCGGGGGCAATTCTGCGCAAACTCGCAGAAAAAGTCTGGAGAGAAAGCTAGCGGGGAGCGCGAACCCGCGCCACCTCATAGAGAGCCACACTTGCCGCAATGCCGGCGTTAAGCGACTCGGTTGCTGAGCTGATGGGAATCGACACGATGGCGTCGCACTTCTCCGTTACCAAGCGCGACAGGCCAGACCCTTCGCTCCCCACCACGATCAACAGGGGACGGTCGGCCAAATCGAGGTTGGGCAGCAGGGTCGTGCCCTCGCCGTCGAGGCCAATAACGAAAACACCCGCCTTCTTGAGCTCGGTGATGGCAGCGGCAAGATTCGTTGCCATGGCAACGCGGCAGCGAGCCGCCGCGCCGGCAGAGGTCTTCCACGCGGCGGCGGTCACGCCGACCGAGCGGCGCGACGGGACAATCACGCCATTGCCGCCAAAAGCTGCGGTTGACCGGATGATGGCACCGAGGTTACGAGGGTCGGTAACGCCGTCGAGGGCGACGAGAAGTGGGGTGTCACCGGCCGCAATCGCCGCATCGAGAAGGTCACGCGGATGCGCGTATTCGTAAGCAGGAACTTTGATAGCCACACCCTGGTGCACGGTGTCGGATCCCACCATGCGCTCAAGTTCGGGGCGCATGATTTCCATCACCGGCAGGCTGCGCTTGTTCGCAATACTGATGATTTCGCGAACCCGATCATCCATTTCCACGCGCGCTGCCACGTAAAGCGCGGTTGCGGGAATCTTTGCGCGGAGCGCCTCGAGAACGGAGTTGCGACCGGCGACCAGCTCACCACCGTCGCTGGCTGCCTTTACCCGCGAGTTACCCCGCAGTTCGGGGCCGCG
>DBCH01000083.1:8104-8983 GCA_002292955.1 Microbacteriaceae bacterium UBA963
TCTTCCGCCTTGGGCGTGGGGCCGCGACCCTCGAGCGCCTTGCGCCCGTGACCACCCGTGCCGACCGTGGGGCCTTTGCCTGTTTTGCGCACGGCGCCCGCGCGCGTTGGTCGATTAGCCATTGATACTCCACTGGGGTCCGTGCGATGTGTCCTCGATGAGAATTCCCGCCGCGCCAAGGTCATCGCGTACCCGGTCGGATGTTGCAAAATCTTTGGCAGCTCGAGCTGCCTCGCGCTCGGCGAGGAGTCGCTGGACGAGAACTCCGAGGGCTTCATGAGCTCGCGACGAGGTCGGTGCACCCCAGATCGGATCCCGCGGGTTAAGGCCGAGAACGTCGACCATGGCCAGCACCTCGGATCCCCGCTCGAGTGCCACCCGGGTGTCGCCGGCATCCCAGGCGCTGTTTCCCGCGCGCACGGTCTCGTGAATCACCGCGAGCGCCATCGGCACCGAGAGGTCGTCGTTCATGGCGCGCACAAACTCGTCGGGAAGTGTCGCCGCCTTCAGGTCGGCTCCCCCGGAGCGCTCGCATCGGTCAAGGAACGATTCGATGCGCTCAAAGGCTGCCGCAGCCTCGGCGAGCGCATCGGCGTGCACCTCGAGGGTGGAACGGTAGTGGGCAGAGCCCAGCAGATAGCGCACCACGATGGGTCGGGCTTGGCCTAACAGGTCGGCGGCAAACAGCGAATTGCCCGCCGACTTACTCATTTTTTGACCACCCACCGACACGAGGCCGTTGTGTAACCAGATCCGGGCGAAACCGTGTCCGGCTGCGTTCGACTGGGCGAGCTCGTTTTCGTGGTGCGGAAAGCGCAGGTCGAGGCCGCCACCGTGAATGTCGAACTCGTTGCCGAGATAATCGGCAGCCATGGCCGA
>DBCH01000115.1 GCA_002292955.1 Microbacteriaceae bacterium UBA963
GCCCTCTTCGAAGCCCACGAATCCCGGAGGGGCACCGAACAGGCGCGACACGGTGTGCTTCTCACCGTACTCGCTCATGTCGAGCGCAATCATGGCCGACTCGTCGTCGAACAGGAACTCGGCGAGCGCCTTGGCCAGCTCGGTCTTTCCCACACCGGTGGGGCCGGCAAAGATGAACGAACCGCTCGGGCGCTTGGGGTCTTTGAGTCCCGCACGCGTGCGACGGATGGTCTTGGAGAGTGCCTCGATGGCCTCGTTCTGACCGATGACCCGCTGGTGCAGGGCCTTCTCCATGAACACGAGACGAGACGACTCTTCTTCGGTGAGCTTGAAGACGGGGATGCCGGTGGCCTGAGCCAACACCTCGGCGATGATTCCTTCGTCAACGAGTCCGTTGGCCGCCACGTCTCCCTTGCGCCATTCCTTCTCGCGGCGCACGCGCTCGTCGGCCAGCTTCTTCTCTTCGTCGCGCAATCCGGCCGCCTTCTCGAAGTCTTGATCCTCGATGGCGGTTTCTTTCTGCGTGCGCACGAGCGCAATCTGTTCGTCGAGTTCGCGCAGTTCCGCGGGGTTCGAGAGGATCGACAGGCGCAAACGAGCACCGGCTTCGTCAATCAGGTCGATGGCCTTGTCGGGCAGGAAGCGGTCCGCCACGTACCGGTCGGCCAGGTTGGCCGCGGCCACGATGGCGCCATCAGTGATTTGCACCTTGTGGTGCGCTTCGTAACGGTCGCGCAGGCCCTTGAGGATGTTGATGGTGTGCGGGAGCGACGGCTCGGCGACCTGAATGGGCTGGAAGCGGCGCTCGAGCGCGGCATCCTTCTCAAAGTGCTTGCGGTACTCATCGAGCGTGGTGGCGCCGATGGTCTGAAGTTCACCGCGGGCGAGGAGGGGCTTGAGAATACTGGCCGCGTCAATGGCGCCCTCAGCCGCTCCGGCACCCACGAGCGAGTGAATCTCGTCGATGAACGTAATGATGTCACCGCGCGTGCGGATCTCTTTGGTCACCTTCTTGAGGCGCTCCTCAAAGTCACCGCGGTAGCGGCTACCGGCGATGAGCGAACCGAGGTCGAGCGTGTAGAGCTGCTTGTCCTTGAGCGTCTCGGGCACCTGGCCAGACACAATCGCCTGAGCGAGGCCCTCAACAACTGCGGTCTTTCCCACGCCGGGCTCGCCGATGAGGACGGGGTTGTTCTTGGAGCGACGCGACAGAATCTGCATCACGCGCTCGATTTCCTTCTCGCGGCCGATAACCGGGTCAAGCTTTCCTTCGCGGGCCGCCTGCGTGAGGTTGCGACCAAACTGGTCGAGAACCTGCGAGCCGCCCTGGGCGCTGCCCGAGTCTTCCTTGACGCCGGCGGAGACCTGCTCCTTGCCCTGGAATCCCGAGAGCAGCTGTATCACCTGCTGGCGAACGCGATTGAGGTCAGCGCCGAGCTTCACCAGAACCTGGGCGGCAACGCCCTCGCCTTCGCGAATCAGGCCCAGCAGAATGTGCTCGGTGCCGATGTAGTTGTGGCCGAGCTGAAGAGCTTCGCGCAGAGAGAGCTCGAGCACCTTCTTAGCGCGGGGGGTGAAGGGGATGTGGCCGGTGGGCTGTTGCTGGCCCTGACCGATGATCTCCTGCACCTGTTCGCGCACGGACTCGAGAGAAATGTTGAGCGACTCAAGTGCCTTCGCGGCGACACCCTCACCCTCGTGAATGAGGCCGAGAAGAATGTGCTCAGTGCCGATGTAGTTGTGGTTGAGCATCTTGGCTTCTTCTTGAGCCAAGACAACAACGCGCCGTGCGCGGTCTGTGAACCGTTCAAACATGGGCACAACTCCTTTTTTTGGTGTGTCGGCACTCGCGATTTTTGCCGACACTGTGAGTTAACCAGCGCAAACCGAACTGTGGGGGAATGTTCGCCGTGGGCGTGACGAAACGCCCCCGTGTTCGCCGTGGGCGAGCAGGCCGGGACGTTCTAGGCTGAAACCATGGAGACACCGCGGGGGCCCACCTTCACCCACATCGACACAGCCTGCGGGCTGATTGAGGTGGGGGGCTGGCGACTGCTGACGGATCCCACGTTTGACGAACCGGGAAAGACGTACCGATTCGGCTGGGGCACGTCGTCGGTTAAAGCGTCACGACCGGCCCTGAGTCCCACCCAGGTGGGTGCCGTGGACGCCGTTCTGCTGAGTCATGACCAGCACGCCGATAATTTCGACACCGCCGGCCGCGCCGTCGCGCTTGAGGCGCCCATCATCCTCACCACGCAAGCCGGCGCCACACGCATTGAAGCTTCCGATGACGAAGCGCTCGCTTTTGGCATGGCGCCGGGCGACAGCTACGCGCTGTCTGATAACAGGCGCCCGGATGTGACCATCACGGCAGTGGCCGCCCGCCATCGCCCGAAGTTCTGGCCAGAGTTTGTGAGCGGACCCGTAATCGGGTTCGTTATTGAATCAGAGGCGCTCACGGGAGGTGCTGTCTACATCACGGGAGACACGCTGCTCACGCCCGAGGTGCGTGCTGTCGCCGAACAATTTCAGGTGGGCACGCTGATCGCCCACGTGGGCGACGCCGGTTTCCCCAAGATCACGCGAAAGGCACGGTTCACGATGTCGGCCGACGACGTGGCCAATCTGGCGCGCGCTGGTGACGTTCCCCTCGTGATTCCCATCCACACGTCCGGTTGGTCTCACCTCCTCGAGGGCAGCGAAGCGTTGGTTTCGGCGTTCGCCGAGCGAGGTATCGCGCGCCGCCTCACGGTTCCCGTGCCGGGTGTCGCGGTTGCCCTGTCCTAGGCGCGTAGCGCCGCGAGCGCGTGGCTCTCTACTGCAGCGCTGATGTGAGTCGGGCGAGGCCATCGAGAACCGTTTGCAGGAACGGCTGCTTGCGCCACTCTTCCATGGTGAGCTCCCGAGAATCCTTTCGGTAGCTCGCCTCGACCTCGCGCATCTGCGCCACGAAACTCTTGCCGCGCACCATCATGGTGATCTCGAGGTTGAGTGAAAACGAGCGCATGTCCATGTTGCTCGAGCCGATAACGGCAACTTCGTCGTCAATGCTCATGTGCTTCGAGTGCAAGATGGTGGGCTTCTTGTAGAGCCAGATGATGACGCCCGCCTCGAGAAGCACTTCGTAGTAGGAACGCTGGGCGTGATACACGAGCGCCTGGTCGCCGATTTCCGAAACGAAGAGCTCCACACGAACACCGCGCTGGCAGGCCGCCGTGACGGCGTACAGCAGTGACTCATCCGGCACAAAGTAGGGCGACGTGATGATGAT
>DBCH01000119.1 GCA_002292955.1 Microbacteriaceae bacterium UBA963
CTCGATGATCTCAAGCGCCACTACAACGCCGTGATCTTTTCCACGGGTGCGATTCGCGATGCCGATCTGAACATTCCCGGCATTGAGCTGCCCGGATCGTTTGGCGGAGCAGACTTTGTCAGCTGGTACGACGGTCACCCCGATGTTCCCCGCGACTGGCCACTCGATGCGTCGAGCGTTGCCGTGGTCGGCAACGGAAACGTGGCTCTCGATGTTGCGCGCATGCTGGCCAAGCACGCCGATGACCTGTTGCCTACCGAGATTCCGGCGAATGTGTACTCGGGTCTCAAGGCGTCCCCGGTCACCGACGTTCACGTCTTCGGCCGTCGGGGCCCCGCCCAGGCAAAGTTCTCTCCGCTTGAACTTCGCGAGCTGGGGGAGTTGAACGACGTCGACATGGTCGTCTACGACGAAGACTTTGTGATCGACGAGGCGAGTCAGAACGCCATCGAGTCAAACAAACAGGTATTCGTTCTCATGAAGGTCATGAACGCGTGGCGCGAGCGCGAGTCTGGCTCGGCAAGCCGCCGGGTCCACCTTCATTTCTATGCCAACCCCCTCGAGGTGGTGGCCAATGAACGCGGAACCGTGGGCAAGTTTAGGTATGAACGCACCGAGCCCGATTCCGCCGGCGGCGTGCGAGGCACGGGCGAGATTCGCGAGCTCGAAATCGGTGCCATCTATCGGGCTGTCGGCTACCACGGTTCACCGTTGGACGGTATCCCGTTCGACGAGAAGCGCGGCGTGATTCCCAATCACGAAGGCCAGGTCATGGGCGACGACGGCAAAATGATGCCGGGAATCTACGCCACCGGATGGATCAAGCGCGGCCCCGTGGGTCTCATCGGTCACACCAAGTCGGATGCCATGGAGACCGTGAAGCACCTGTTGCGCGATCAAGCCCACTGGTGGGCTCCGGCCGAACCTGAGGAACAGGCTGTCGTTGACCTGCTCAACTCCCGCGGAGTCGAGTACACCGACATTGCCGGCTGGGCCAAGCTCGACGACTACGAAAAAGCGCTCGGTGTTCCCGAGGGGCGTGAGCGCATCAAGGCCGTGGACCGCGCCGAGATGATTCGTGTCTCGAAGGCCTAAGCCGAACCGCTAAGCGCCCAGCAGCTCGCGGATGATTTCTTCGAAGGCCGCGTGATGGGCGGCCACGTCGGCGAGCGACGTGGCTGGACACATCAGAGCCATGTTGTGGAACGGCGTGAGCATGATGCCCCGGTTCATGAGGGCCACGTGAATGTAGTCCTCAAGCTCCTCGTCCGCAGCCGCATGAGCCTCGGTGCCGTTGAGCGGATACGGACGGGCAAACCGATACTCGGCTCGGGCCCCCAACTGGTTGATGGACCACGGCAGGCCGTAGCGATCGAAGATGTCGTTCATGCCTTCGGTGAACACCGTCGCGGTAGAAATCATCGTCTCGAACGCGGTGTCCGTGAGTACTTTTTCGAGCGTGGCGCGCATGGCGGCGACTTGAAGGGGATTACCGGCGAGCGTGCCGCCCACGCCACCCATGTCGACGAGGTCGAGGTCGGTGCGCTCGAGCACGCGCTCGGCAAACTCGGCGCTCAGGCCGTACGTGCCCGTGGGAATGCCGCCGGCAATCGACTTGCCAATCACCACGATGTCGGGCTCGAGGTTGTCGCGTTTGGTCATGCCACCGGGGCCGGCGGAGAAGGTGTGCGTCTCATCGATGATGAGCAGGGCGTCGTATTTCCGAGTCAGTTCGCGCACGCCCTCGAGGTAACCGGGCTCGGGAAGCACGATGCCAATGTTGGTGAGCGCGGGCTCAATCAGCACGGCGGCCACGTCTCCGTGAGCCAACTGACGTTCGAGGCCGTCGAGGTCGTTCATTTCGGCGACGCGTGAGGTCACGGTGACATCGACGGGGGAACCCACGTTGCCGGGACGACTCATACCCTCGCCGTCGGGGCCCACGACAATGAGTGACTCATCGACGCTGCCGTGATAGCAGTACGCATGAAAGAGGATCTTGGGCTTACCGGTGATGGCACGCACGAGTCTGATGGCCCAGCGGTTCGCGTCGGTGGCTGTGAGCGAGAAGCTCCACTTGTCCATGCCGAAGCGGCGCTTCAGCTCGGCCCCCACCCATTCGGCGTCCTCGGTGGGCAGCATCGTGGTGAGTCCCAGAGCGCTGCGCTCGCGCACAGCGGCAACGACCTCGGGTGCCGAGTGACCGGCCATCGATCCGGTGTCGCCCAGGGCGAAGTCGATGTACTCGTGACCGTCGATGTCCCAGATTCGGTTGCCTAGTGCGCGGTCGAGGTAGATCGGAAACCCGCCGGCTTTCTTGTTCATCCAGGTCATGGGCACACTCCCGAAGAGGTGCTCGGCTCGCGCATAGGCGGCCTGTGAGCGGGGGTTGCGTTCGGCGAAGACCGCGCGTTCCCGCTCAGCGAGCGCCGCGAGGCGGGTTCGATCGATGGTGGCGGTGTGCGCCGGGGCGTTCGGGGAGGTCGTCTTCTGGCTCATAGTCCTTCGAGCCTACGGGAGCGCGTCAGGGTGGGGTCGCCCCGGGCACTCCGGTAGGTAAGAATGACCGTATGGCCCGCCGAGATGTCACGTGGACGCCAGACTTCTTGGGGAACGACTTTGAGCAGGTAACGCTCGACCTGGGGCGCGACGATGAGGGTGACGTGGTTGCCACGCTGGTGCGCTACACGCCGGCGCCCGCGCACAGCCCGCGGCGACCCTTCGGAAGACAGCGACTGAGCGCCGAGGGCGCCGATGTGCTTTATGTTCACGGCTGGTCGGACTACTTCTTTCAGGACCACGTTGCCGAGTTCTGGCGATCTCAGGGGGCGCGATTCTTTGCCCTCGATCTGCGCAAATACGGCCGCAGTTTGCGTTCGGGGCAGACCCCGGGATTTGTGAGTTCGCTCGACACCTACGACGCAGACATCGAGGCCGCTCTGGAGGTCATGGGTCACGGCGCGGATACCGCCACGAAGCGCCCGCTCATCCTTCTCGGACACTCCACGGGTGGGCTGGTGTTGAGCCTGTGGCTCAGCCGTCATCAGGGTCGTGCGCAGGCGCTTATTCTCAACAGTCCGTGGCTCGAGTACCAGCTCACGGCCGCCGGTCGACAGGTGGCAGCCACGGCCCTCAAGATTGGTTCCCGGGTCGACCCCAAGGCCGCTGTTCCCAATCCCGACCTCGGTTTCTATCACCGGGCCCTCAGCAAATCACAGGGCGGACTCTGGGAGTTCCGCGAGGCGTGGCGACCCGCTCGGTCGTTCACGCCCCGGGCCGCGTGGCTCCAGACCATCCTCGCCGGGCATGCCACGGTGGCCGGTGGCCTCGGCATCGAGGCTCCCGTGCTCACACTCCTCTCGGCACGAACACTCTTTCTCACACGCTGGACCGATGAAATGCGCGAGACCGATACCGTCATCGACGTCACCAGGGCGGCGTCGCGTGCGGTTAAACTGGGGCGCGTGGTGACGGTGACGCATTTGCCGGGAGCGGTTCACGACGTATTTCTCTCCGCGCCCGCGGTGCGTGCTCGTGCTTTTGCAGACATCCAGACGTGGTTGGGAGCCTACCTATGAGTGCATCGGTGACCG
>DBCH01000089.1 GCA_002292955.1 Microbacteriaceae bacterium UBA963
GATTGCCGTCTTTCCCGCCACTCAATACGTGGCGAGTCCCGAGACTCTCACGCGTGCTATCGGCACGATTTCGACCGAACTCGACGAGCGGCTCGCCGAGTTCGAGCGCGCGGGCAAGTTGCTCGAAGCCCAGCGTTTGCGCATGCGCACCACCTTCGACATCGAGATGATGCAGCAGATTGGCTTCTGCTCGGGCATTGAGAACTATTCCCGACACATTGAAGCGCGTGCGCCGGGGCAGCCACCGACGTGTCTTCTCGACTACTTTCCCGACGACTTCCTGTGCGTGATTGATGAGTCGCACGTCACCGTTCCGCAGTTGGGTGGAATGTCGGAGGGAGATGCCTCGCGTAAGCGAACGCTCGTGGAGCACGGTTTTCGCTTGCCCAGTGCGCTCGATAATCGTCCCCTGCGGTTCGACGAGTTCTCCGAACGCACGGGCCAAACCGTCTACCTATCGGCTACGCCTGGGAAATACGAAATGGGTATCGCCGACGGCGTTGTTGAGCAGATCATTCGACCCACGGGGCTCGTCGATCCCCAAGTGGTGGTGAAGCCGTCGAAGGGACAGATTGACGACCTCCTCGAAGAGATTCGTGTGCGCGCCGGTCGCAATGAACGCGTCTTGGTGACAACTCTCACCAAGAAGATGGCTGAGGAGCTCACCGCGTTCTTGGAAGAAGCGGGCGTGCGTGTTCGCTATCTGCACTCCGACGTCGATACCCTGCGACGTGTTGAGCTTCTCACCGAGCTCCGACAGGGCGTGTACGACGTTCTCGTCGGCATTAATCTGCTGCGCGAGGGCCTCGACCTTCCCGAGGTCTCCCTCGTGAGCATCCTGGATGCCGACAAGGAGGGCTTCCTGCGATCGGCCACCTCTCTCATTCAGACCATTGGTCGCGCGGCCCGAAACATTTCGGGAGAGGTGCACATGTATGCCGACACCGTCACGCGGTCGATGGCCGAGGCCATTGATGAGACCAATCGCCGTCGCGAGCGTCAAGTGGCCTACAACCTTGAGCACGGAATCGATCCGCAGCCCCTGAAGAAGAAGATTGCCGACATCACGGTCATGTTGGCGCGGGAAGAAGCTGACACCGCAGAGCTCATGAGCGACCTCGAGCGACGACGCAAGAAGCCGGGATCGGGACAACGAGACAGAGGCGGATTACCCAGGATTGCGGGGGAGGGCGTTGATGCGCTCGAGCAACTGGTTTCGGAGCTCAACGAGCAGATGCTCTTGGCGGCTGCCGAGCTCAAGTTCGAACTGGCTGCCCGCCTGCGTGACGAACTGTCCGAGGTAAAGCGTGACCTGAGAGCGATTCGCACTGCCGGCCACGACTAGGGCCTGACGCATTTTCTCGCAAGTTGCCGGTCGTCTGTCAAGCTCCTTTCGGCTCGTAGACTCGAAGCATGAGTCCCGTTGGTCGTAACACGCTGAGCGTTTCGGGTGCGCGCGTTCACAACCTGAAGAACGTGAACGTAGAGATTCCGCGTGACGCTCTTGTCGTGTTCACCGGACTCTCGGGTTCGGGAAAATCATCACTGGCGTTTGACACAATCTTCGCCGAAGGACAGCGCCGCTATGTGGAATCCCTGTCGGCGTACGCCCGTCAATTTCTCGGCCAAGTCGACCGACCAGATGTCGACTTCATCGAGGGCCTCTCGCCCGCAGTCTCCATCGACCAAAAATCGACAAACCGAAACCCACGGTCAACGGTCGGAACAATCACCGAAATTTATGACTACATGCGTCTGCTGTGGGCGCGCATCGGTGTTCCGCACTGTCCCGAGTGTGACGCGGCCATTCAGTCACAGTCCGTCCAGCAAATTGCCGACCACCTCATGGAACTCGATGAGGGAACGCGCTATCTCGTTGTCGCGCCGGTTGTGATTGCGAAGAAGGGCGAGTTCGTCGATCTCTTCGCGGAGTTGGCAAGTGCCGGCTATGCCCGAGCTTTGGTTGACGGTGAGCAGATTAGTCTCACGGAGCCGCCGACGCTGAAGAAGTCCTACAAGCACGATATCTCGGTCATTGTCGACCGACTCGTCGCCGGTCCCGACACCTTGGGGCGCCTCACCGACTCCCTCGAAACAGCGTTGAAGCTGACGACCGGTGTGGTTGTGATCAACTACGTCGACAGGGAGGGTGAGTCCGCGTGGCAGAACTTCTCTGAGAAGCTGTCGTGCCCCAACGGTCACGACATTGCGGTGACCGAAATTGAACCCCGCACCTTCAGTTTCAACTCGCCGTTTGGAGCGTGCCCGGCGTGCTCAGGCCTCGGCACACGAATGTCGGTTGACGAGGATTTGCTCATTGGTGACGATGAGCTGAGCCTGGCCGATGGCGTGATCATTCCGTGGTCATCTCAGGGAAAGAGTCTTTACAACTACTACGAGAAGTTGCTTAACGGACTCGCGCGTGATCTCGACTTTGACCTTGATACTCCTTGGCGAGAACTGCCTGAGGAGATTCGCCAGGCTGTGCTGACCGGCAACGACTTCAACGTCAAGGTCCGCTGGAAAAACCGATACGGACGAGAAGTCGCCTACAGCTCCGGCTTCGAGGGAGTCATTCCCTACATCGAGCGCCAGTACCTGCAGGCAGAGACCGATGTGCAACGAGCCCGGTGGTCGGAGTTCTTGCGCGAAGTGCCCTGCCTCGAGTGTTCCGGTAAGCGTCTCCGTCCCGAGGTTCTGGCGGTGCGCGTTGCCGATCGGTCGATTTCCGACATCACCGAATTGTCGTTGGCGGATGCCCAAGCGTTCATGAACGAGATTGCGCTCAGCGAGCGCGACGCGCACATCGCTGCCCAAGTCCTCCGAGAGATTCGGGCACGCCTGGCATTCCTCGTCGAAGTGGGACTCACGTATCTCACCCTCGGCCGAGCGGCCGGGAGCCTCTCGGGAGGAGAAGCTCAACGCATTCGGCTCGCCACGCAGATCGGCAGTGGTCTTACGGGCGTGCTGTACGTGCTCGACGAACCGAGCATCGGTCTGCACCAGCGTGATAACCGGCGCCTCATCGACACTCTGCTCAAACTGCGTGACTTGGGCAATACGCTCATCGTCGTTGAGCACGACGAAGATACGATTCACACTGCCGACTGGATTGTCGACATCGGACCGGGTGCAGGCACGCACGGGGGAGAGGTGGTCCATTCGGGCAGTGTTGCCGATCTTCTGCCCAACATGCGCTCACTCACCGCGGACTACCTTTCTGGCCGAATCTCAATTGCTGTTCCCGAAGCCCGGCGCGCTGTCGATCCAGACCGAGTACTTCGAGTGGAGGGCGCAGCGGCAAACAACCTTCAGCGTATTGACGTTGATTTCCCGCTTGGTGTGTTCACCGCCGTCACCGGCGTCTCAGGCTCAGGTAAATCCTCGCTGGTCAACGACATCCTCTACCGGTCATTGGCCAACACACTCAACGGTGCTCGTTCCGTGCCGTCCAAGCACAAGCGCATCACGGGCATCGATCAGCTCGACAAGGTGGTGCACGTCGACCAAGCACCCATCGGCAGGACTCCGCGATCGAATCCGGCAACGTACACCGGCGTCTTTGACAAGATTCGCGCTCTCTTCGCCGAGACGTCCGAATCCAAGTTGCGGGGCTATCAGCAGGGTCGATTCAGCTTCAATGTCAAAGGAGGGCGCTGTGAAGCGTGCTCGGGTGACGGCACCATCAAGATTGAGATGAACTTTCTGCCCGACGTTTACGTCGACTGTGAAGTCTGTCACGGGGCACGGTACAACCGCGAGACGCTCCAGGTTCGCTACAAGGGCAAGAACATTTCTGAGGTGCTGGACATGCCCATCAGTGAGGCTGCCGTGTTCTTTGAGCCGATCTCAGCCATCCATCGCTATCTCAAGACACTGGTCGATGTGGGGCTCGGTTACGTGCGTCTCGGTCAGAGCGCCACGACGCTGTCCGGTGGCGAGGCGCAGCGCGTCAAACTGTCCACCGAGCTCCAGCGCCGCTCGAACGGTCGCACGGTGTACGTGCTCGACGAACCGACAACGGGCCTGCACTTTGAGGATGTGCGTAAACTCCTCATCGTGCTGCAGTCACTCGTGGAAAAAGGCAACACCGTCATCGTCATTGAACACAACCTCGATGTCATCAAGTCCGCTGATTGGGTGATCGATCTGGGGCCGGAGGGCGGCTCGGGCGGCGGCTTGGTTCTGGCTACCGGCACCCCCGAGGATGTTGCCCGCTCATCTCAGAGTCACACAGCAGTCTTTCTGCGCGAGGTATTCGACCGCAAACGCTGACTATGGCCAACGAACTTGTCTTTAGACCGCCCACGGGCGATATCCCGACACAGCCGGGCGTCTACCGCTTTCTCGATGCCAACGGCCGTGTGCTCTATGTGGGGAAGGCGAAGAACCTCCGTGCGCGCCTGACGTCGTACTTTGCCCCACTCGCGTCACTGCACAACCGCACCCGCCGAATGGTGACGTCGGCCGTCGACGTCACGTGGACAGTGGTCAAGAGCGAGTTCGAGGCGCTGCAACTCGAGTTCACGTGGATCAAGGAGTTCGATCCTCCGTTCAACGTTCAGTTCACCGATGACAAGTCATATCCGTATCTGGCCATCACTCTCGGAGACGATATTCCGCGAGTGGTCGTGACGCGGCGTCGCAACATTCCACGGGCCACCTACTTTGGACCCTTCACCAAGACGTGGGCGATTCGGGAGAGTCTCGATCTCCTTCTCAAGCCCTTTCCCGTGAGAACGTGCTCAGACAGCATCTATGCCCGCGCACTCAAGACGAATCGACCCTGTCTGCTCGGAGACATTGGGCGCTGCGCAGCGCCCTGTGTTGGTCGCGTCACTCCCGCAGAGCACGCGTCAATCGCGCACGAGCTGGCGTCGTTCATGGGCGGCGACAACGAGACCTTTACGACAAACATGCGCGAACGAATGCTTGAGGCCAGTGCCGCGCAAGACTACGAGACGGCAGCACGCTATCGGGACAACCTCGACGCCCTCACCACCGTTGCGGCAAAAAGCGCGGTCGTGCTCACCGAGGACCTTGATGCTGACGTGTTCGGTTTCGCGCGCGACGACCTGAGCGCCACCGTGCAACAGTTCATGGTTCGAGGAGGACGGGTTCGCGGTGTGCGTGCGTGGACGGTAGATACCGAACTCGACGTCACCAGCTCCGACCTTGTTGACAGCATCATTCGTCAGGCGTTTGCCAGTGACGAAATTCCGGCTCCCGTGGTGATTCTTCCGGAACTGCCCGACGATGCCCCGGCGTTGAACCAGTGGCTGACGGAACGCCGACGGACCTTGCTGACTAAACCGCGTGCGGCGGCCGTGAAGCTGACCGTGGCTCAGCGCGGCGAGTCGCGCCGCCTGCTGGACACCGTCGTCATGAACGCGGGCGAGCAGCTCATTCAATACAAGAACCGGCGACTCAATGACTTCAGTACCCGCAGCCAAGCCCTCGCTGATATTCAGGACGCCATCGGGTTGAGTGAGCCTCCGTTGCGGATCGAATGCTTCGACATCAGCCATCTTCAGGGGACAGAGATTGTTGCCAGCATGGTGGTCTTTGAGGACGGGCTGCCGCGAAAAGCCCACTACCGAAAGTTTGCTCTGGCAGACGCCCGCGACGATACCGACGCCATGGCCCAAGTGCTGACCCGACGTGTTGCCTACCTCGCACACACCCCTGTTGAGGGCGAGAAGTCATCGTTTGCCTATCCGCCAGGTCTGTTTATCGTTGACGGTGGCCTCCCTCAAGTAAACGCGGCGCAGGCGGTGCTTGCACGAGAGGGAATCAACATTCCCGTCGTGGGAATCGCGAAGCGGCTCGAGGAGCTCTGGCTCCCCGGCGCGGATTTCCCCGTCATCTTGCCGCGAGTCTCTGAAGCTCTCTTTATGGTGCAGCGGATTCGCGATGAGGCTCATCGTTTCGCTATCACCTTTCAGCGTCAACGACGCAAACGCGACATATCCACGGTGCTCACGTCTGTTCCTGGACTTGGTGACAAGAAAGCCTCCGCCCTTCTTCGGCACTTTGGTTCTGTCACGCAACTGAAGGCCGCTCGGATAGAGGACCTGAGTAGCGTCGCGGGAATCACTCCTGAACTTGCCCGAGCGGTGTTCCTAACCCTGAACCCCGATGAAGCTCCCGCGGTAGACTAGAGGCGCAAACCGCCAAACCAATCTGAAACGACATGCCTGATACTCCTCAAGAGCTCCTCATCCTCACCGGTATGTCCGGAGCGGGTCGTTCCACGGCCGCAAAGTCCTTAGAGGACATGGGCTGGTACGTTGTCGATAATCTGCCACCCGCCATGCTGCGGCCCCTCATTGAGTTGGCCTCTGCGGCCGGGTCAAACATGCCACGGATTGCCGCCGTTTTCGACGTACGCAGTGGATCGTTCTTTGCCGACCTCAAAGACATCGTTGCGTCGCTCCGGGCCGGCACCGATGTGAGCGTCGTCTTTCTCGACGCCACCGATGCCTCGCTGGTAACGCGCTTCGAGTCTGTCCGTCGACCGCATCCTCTCCAGGGTGACGGCACGATTCTCGACGGCATCGAGGCGGAGCGGATACGACTGGCCGATGTCCGAGAGTACGCCGATGTCATCATCGATACGACAGACAAGAACATCCACCAGCTGTCCACCACAGTGGCTCAGATGTTCTCAAGCGCAGACCAATCTCACCTCCGCGTCACCGTGGAAAGTTTCGGTTACAAGTACGGGACGCCAACCGACGTTGACATCATGGCCGACGCGCGCTTCTTGCCCAATCCGTTCTGGGAACCTGACTTGGGGGCACAGAACGGCCAGGACCAGGCTGTTTCTGATTTCGTGATGTCTAGTCCCGGAGCCGCCGAGTTTCTCGAGGGCTACACGCGCGCACTCCTCCCCGTGTGGGCGGGCTTTCGACGCGAGAACAAGAAGCACGTCACGCTTGCGATTGGCTGCACGGGCGGAAAACATCGGTCGGTTGCTCTCGTAGAATCGATTTCAGCGATGCTGCGGGATGTCCCCGGTCTCGACGTCAGCGTTAAACATCGTGATCTCGGTCGCGAGTAGTAGAGGTGCACATGTCATCAACAAATTTGACCGCGGCCGTAAAGGGTGAACTCCGATCAGTCGTGGGCGCCTCGCTTCCGCTGAGGGCTATGGAGCTGAGCTCCCTGCTGCGCTTTGCCGGAGGACTCCACACGATTTCCGGTCGCATCGCCGTGGAAGTAGAGCTCGATAACCAGGAGTTAGCCACACGCGTGCGCAGAGACATCTCAGAGATTTACGGTCTCGCGAGCGAGGGTCGTCTCGCCCCCGTGGCCTCGGGCGAGCCCACCTTCACCGTTCGGGTGGTTGAGCAGGGCGAGACTCTGGCGCGGCAAACGGGCCTTCTCGATGCACGTCGCAGGCCAATTCGGGGCCTTCCCAACAGACTGACCACGGGTAACCTTGACGAGCTGGCAGCCGTCTGGCGGGGAGCATTCCTTGCAGCGGGTGCACTCACCGACCCGGGCCGTCAAGCGGCGATAGACGTTGTTGCGCCCACCAACGAGGCCGCAATGGCTCTCGTGGGGGCGGCTCATCGGCTCGGGGTATCCGCCAAGGCCCGCGAGGTGCGAGGAGTGCATCGGGTTGTCGTTCGCGAAGACGACGCAATTTCCTCTCTTCTCTCGCTCATGGGCGCGACGGCCAGCATCGGGCTGTGGGAACAGTTGAGAACGCGACGCGAGGTGCGCGCGACTGCCAACCGTCTGGTCAACTTTGATGACGCCAATCTGCGTCGCAGCGCTCAGGCAGCGGTTGCCGCGTGCGCGCGAGTCGAACGCGCACTCGAGATACTGGGCGACGACATTCCAGAGCACCTGATGTATGCGGGCCGACTTCGGCTTGACCATCGGGAGGCCTCACTCGATGAACTGGGGCATTTCGCCGATCCACCGATGACGAAAGACGCGGTCGCGGGTCGCATTCGACGACTATTGGCCTTGGCAGACAAGACCGCGAAGGATCTGGGCATTCCGTCGACGGACGCCAACCTCCCCGACGACCTCGATGTCGGGTAGCACGGCTGCGTCCCATAGACTAGAACCCGAAAGTACCGTCGTTTAGCGCTTTATCGCGCGCGTCATTCAAGGAGCAAACTGTGCCCGTTTACGTCCTGCCCGAGCTCGATTACGACTACTCGGCCCTCGCACCTCACATCAGTGCCACCATCATGGAGCTGCATCACAGCAAGCACCACGCCGCCTACGTGGCCGGTGCCAACACCACACTCGACAAACTCGCTGAGGCTCGCGACGCAAACGATTTTGCGAACATCAACCGCCTCGAAAAGGACCTTGCTTTTCACCTCGGCGGCCACACAAACCACTCCATCTTCTGGAAGAACCTTGCGCCACAGGCAGGTGGACGCCCGGAGGGTGAATTGGCCGCAGCTATCGACGAGTACTTCGGCAGCTTCGACAAGTTCCAGGCTCACTTCACCGCAACAGCAATGGGCATTCAGGGCTCGGGTTGGGCTTTCCTGGCCTACGACGTCGTGGGTAAGCGACTCATCATCGAGCAGCTTTTCGATCAGCAGTCCAACATTGCTGCTGCCAGCATTCCACTGCTCACACTGGACATGTGGGAGCACGCCTTCTACCTCGACTACAAGAACGTCAAGGCCGACTACGTTACGGCGTTCTGGAACATCGTTAACTGGGCAGACGTGTCTGCCCGATTTAGCGCAGCACACAAACATGGGAGTGCATCACTGCTCTTCTAAACCAGGCCGTTCGCGATAACCCTTGAGACGGCGCGAACGGGATACATAACAGAAAATTGGAGACGCAATTGACGGTTAAGGTTGGAATTAATGGGTTTGGTCGCATAGGCCGCAACTACTTTCGAGCCGCTCTGGCCCAAGGGGCAGACATCGACATTGTTGCGGTGAACGACCTCACTGAGAACAAGGTACTTGCCCATCTGCTGAAGTATGACTCCATCACGGGTCGGCTCGACGCGGAGGTGAGTTACGACGAAAATGGCATCATTGTTGACGGAAAGCACATCACCGTCTTTGCGGAGCGCGAGCCCGGAAATCTTCCGTGGCGGTCGGTCGGCGTGGATATCGTGATCGAATCAACGGGTCGCTTTACGAACGCCAAGGATGCTGCCAAGCACATTGCGGCCGGAGCGAAGAAGGTTCTCATTTCGGCGCCGGCCACCGGGGAGGACGCCACATTCGTGATGGGCGTCAATAATCACCTCTACGAACCCGATGCACACCACATCATTTCGAACGCCTCCTGCACAACCAACTGTCTGGCTCCGCTGGCTAAGGTCTTCAACGACAATTTTGGAATCAAGTCGGGTCTCATGACCACCGTGCACGCCTACACCGCCGACCAGAATCTTCAGGACGGTCCCCACGCCGACCTACGTCGTGCCCGCGCTGCCGCCATCAATATTGTGCCGTCGACTACGGGAGCCGCTAAGGCCATTGGGCTCGTGCTTCCCGAGCTCAAGGGCAAGTTGGATGGATTTGCGCTCCGGGTACCCGTTCCCACGGGCTCGATCACCGACCTCACGGTCGAAATGGAACGACCTGCGACTCGGCAGGAGATTCTGAGTGCTTACAAGCAGGCAGCCGACGGTGGTCTTGCGGGCATTCTGAGGTACACCGACGACGAGATTGTTTCGAGTGATATCGTCTCCGACCCGCACTCGTCAGTGTTCGACGCCGGTTTGCTGCGCGTGCTCGGCAATCAGGTGAAGTTGTCCAGCTGGTACGACAATGAATGGGGCTACAGTAATCGCCTCGTTGACCTCACCGAGTTTGTCGCGGAGCGACTGTAGCACCATGACGCTTCGCACTCTC
>DBCH01000038.1:0-11800 GCA_002292955.1 Microbacteriaceae bacterium UBA963
CGCGTGACCGGCCGAGGTGGGCACGACCACAACCTGGGTGGCGCGCGCCACCGCATCTTCGGTGAGCACATCGAGTGTGGCCTGCTCACTGGTCGTGCGCTTCACGAGCGCGAGCGCAATGGGGCCGTCTTCCCCGTGGCGTGCCGCCGAGGTGATGTGACCCACGGTGTCGCCGTCGAGCTGCACCTCATTCCCGCGTTCGGGCAGTGTGTCGGACATGCCGTCGAGGTGAAGCAACACGAGCCGCCGCGGAGGCGCGCCCAAATTGTGCACCTTGGCTACAGTCTCTTGGCCTCGGTAACAGCCCTTAGACATGTGCACCGCAGACCGCATCCAGTCGACCTCGTGGGGCAGCAGAGCATCGTCGCCCTCGGCCTCACGACGCGGACGCCAGGCGGCAATGCGCAGAGCGTCCCAGGCACCGAGGTCGCTCGGGGTGCATCCCGCCTCGTTGAGTGCCGAGGCAACTCGCTTCGCGGCGGCGCTCGGAACGAGATACTCCCGATAGGTCCACGAATTTCCGGGATGCGGCTCGGCCGCATACTGAACGCCCCCGAGTGCTAGGGCGTTCCACGGATCGCGCCAGACGATAACGGCGGGCGCGTCAGGAGAATCGGCGAGCGCAGACACGATCGCGTCATTGGCATTCCCGGCGAAGACACCCCAGACCGACAGATCGGGCTCTGCCTGAACCGAGACGTCGCCCGAAAAAATCATGGCGTCGAGCCACTCAGCCAGTTCCGCGATTGCCTCGGCATCGAGGATCAGATAGCAGCACACACCGTCGTCAACCACCGAGATCTGATGCTGCACCCTGCCCTGCGGCGTGAGGATGAGGGTTTCTACCGACTCACCGGGGGCCAGTGCTCGAACCTGCTGGCTCACCAGGCCGTCGAGCCACGTCAGGCGGTCTGCGCCGGTGAGGCAGATCACCCCTCGGTCGGAGCGACGCACATACGACTTACCCGCGTGCAGGTCACGCTGTTGCACGAAAGGATTTGCGTTGGCGATTGCCATGACAGCGCTACCGTTCGACCGGCTTAGCGCTGACCTTTGAAGAGCTTGAAAATGACCACGCCGGAGGTCCAGGCGATAGCCAAACTAGCGAGCGCCAAGAGGCCGATGAAGAAGAGTTCGAGGGCTACAAGCATGCTCCTATCCTAGGGCAGGTTACGATTGATGAGACGGAAAGTAAGACGGGAGGCCCCATGGTCGACGTACTTGTTCTTCGCGCGCAAGAAACAGATCTCCTCCCGGCGCTCGACCTCCTCTCGCACCGTGTGCGCGTGATTCCGGCAGAGCCCGCCGCCTTCGTCAACGCGCCGGCTGCCGATGTGATTGTGGTCGACGGACGCACCGACCTCGCAAACGTGAAGAGCCTCTGCAAGATCCTGGTTGCCACCGGCCCCGGAGCTCCTCTGCTCGTGGTCGTCACCGAGGCAGGCTTCGTGGGCATTACGCCCGATTGGGGCGTTGGCGATGTGGTGCTCGACACCGCACACGCGGCCGAGGTTGATGCGCGCATCCGACTATTGGCTGGCCGAGCCGCACAGGCAGAAGAATCTCCCGCGCGGATTTCCGCCTCGGGCGTGGTGATTGATGAAGCCAGCTACTCGGTAAAGATTCACGATCGCCCGCTCAATCTCACCTTCAAGGAATTCGAACTTCTCCGGTTCCTCGTCACGCACCCCTCACGCGTCTTTACTCGCGAGCAGCTGCTCAGCGAGGTGTGGGGATACGACTACTTTGGTGGAACCCGAACGGTCGATGTTCACGTACGACGTCTGCGCGCCAAACTCGGCGACATGGAGCAGCTCATCGGCACGGTGCGCAATGTGGGCTACCGATTCAACGTGGCCGACGACGCCTCCAACGCGCAGATTCAGCGACGCTCTTAGATTCGGTCGTTCACCTGCCGGTAATCTTTGCGGACAACGTGCAATTCTTTCTCGTGCCAAGATATGCACATGGATGCCTACAGTCGGGCCGAAGTTGACGAGGTCAGCGCCGACGTCGACGACGACTTCGACCTCACGCCGTCGGCCAATCCAGATCACCTCCCGACCGACCGCTATTTTGACCGTGAGCTAAGCTGGCTGGCCTTCAACCAGCGCGTGCTCGAACTGGCGGAGGATCCAACTATTCCCGTGCTGGAGCGGGCACACTTCTTGGCCATCTTTGCCAGCAACCTCGACGAGTTTTTTATGGTTCGCGTGGCGGGGCTCAAACGCCGCATCGTCACTGGGCTCGCCGTTCCCAACGTGCTCGGCACCTCTCCTCTCGACGTGCTCACCCAGATTGCGCACACCGCGCACGCGCTGCAGGAGCGTCACGCTCGCGTGTATCAAGAGCTGGTCAAACCGGCGCTCTCAGAAGCCGGTATCGACATCGTTGCGTGGAGCGACCTTGCCACAGAAGAGCAAGAGCGATTGACCCAGTTCTTTGCCGACCAGATTTTTCCGGTGCTTATGCCACTCGCCGTTGACCCGGCCCACCCGTTCCCCTACATCTCCGGGCTCTCGCTCAACCTGGCGGTTCGGGTGCGTAATTCGAATACGGGAACAGAGGAGTTTGCGCGACTCAAGATTCCGCAGGTCTTGCCCCGTTTTGTTGCCGTGGATAAATCGGTCAACCACACCACCATGTCGTTCATCACGCTGGAAGATCTGATTGCACAGCACTTGGGCGATGTCTTTCCCGGCATGGACGTGGTTGAGCACCACGCGTTCCGCGTGACACGCAATGAGGACGTCGAAATCGACGAGGACGAGACGGAGAACTTGATTCAAGTTCTGGAGCGCGGGCTCTCCCGCCGACGATTTGGCCCGCCCATTCGCCTCGAAATCGACGAGAGCATGGATTCGGTCACGCTCGACCTCCTCATTCGCGAATTAGACATCACCGACCAAGAGGTCTATCGCCTCACCGAGCCGCTGAACCTTGCCGGTCTGTTTGAAATCTCAGGCATCAAGCGACCCGACCTGCACTTCGCTCCGCACGTTCCCCACACCAACGCGCGCATCGCGGGCTCTGAAGCCGGCGAAGTGGTCTCAATTTTTAAGGCCATCCGCCGGGGCGATATCTTGCTCCACCACCCCTACGAGTCGTTCTCCACAAGCGTGCAGACGTTTCTTGAGCAGGCGGCGGTCGACCCCAAGGTGCTGGCCATCAAGCAAACGCTCTATCGCACCTCGGGCGACAGTCCCATCGTGGCGGCCCTCATCAAGGCAGCCGAGTCGGGCAAGCAGGTTCTCGCACTCGTGGAGGTCAAGGCGCGCTTTGACGAAGAAGCCAACATCTCCTGGGCCCGCAAACTGGAGAAGGCTGGAGTTCACGTTGTCTACGGCCTCGTGGGACTCAAAACGCACTGCAAGCTGGCGCTCGTGATTCGCCGAGAAGACGGCGAACTGCGCCACTATTCCCACGTGGGCACGGGAAACTACAACCCCAAGACGAGCCGCATGTATGAAGACCTCGGCCTGTTGACCGCAGATCGTGCGGTGGGGCGCGACCTCACCCGACTGTTCAACGAGCTCAGCGGTTACGCCATTGAGAAGAAGTTCAAGCGCCTCCTCGTTGCGCCACGCTACCTGCGCAAAGGCCTGATCGATGCGATCGAAAACGAGTCGATTAATGCGCAGCAGGGTCGGCCGGCCGCCATCCGCATCAAGATCAACTCGATGGTCGATGAGGAAGTCATCGATGCCCTCTATCGAGCCAGCAACGCGGGAGTTCCGGTGGACGTGTGGGTTCGCGGCATCTGTGCCCTCCGCCCCGGGGTGCCGGGCTTCAGCGAGAACATTCGCGTTCGCTCTGTGTTGGGCCGTTACCTCGAGCACTCGCGCGTGTTCATGTTCGCCAACAATGACGAGCCGATCGCCTACATCGGCAGCGCCGACATGATGCACCGAAATCTCGACCGTCGTGTTGAGGCGCTCGTTCAGCTTTCGCGCCCCGAGCACATCGATTACCTCAACGGGCTGTTTGCGCTCGGCATGTCAGACCAGGCCAGCACGTGGCATCTCGAATCGGACGGTGCCTGGTTCCGGCACCACCTCGATGATCAGGGCAACGAACTGATCAATGTGCACGATGCCGTGATGGACGGAATCCCCCAGCGCCGCAAGGGCAGTGCCTCATGACGACATTTGATCCCAACATTGTTTACGCGGCCGGGGCCATCTGCTGGCGACAAAAAGGTGACGAGATTCTGGTGCTCGTGATCCACCGCACGCAGCGCAAGGACTATTCCTTTCCCAAAGGAAAGGTTGATCCGGGAGAACTCCTCCCCGAAACCTGCGTGCGAGAGATCGCCGAAGAGACGGGGCTCTCCATCTCTCTGGGCGTTCCGGTGGGTGTGACCGAATACCCGTTGTCCCATGGCAAGCACAAGGTCGTGCACTATTGGACGGCAAAGGTGTCGAACAAGGTGGCCAAACGCTCAACCTTCGTGGCCAACGAAGAAGTTGACGGGATGGAATGGCTCACCATCGAGAAAGCGCGCAAGCGACTTTCTTACGATCCCGATCGGGTGATTCTCGACAACTTCGACACCTTGGCTCGGCAGGGTGGGCTCTCGACGTTCGCCATTATTGTGCTCCGCCACGCTAAGGCGTTAGATCCCGCGACGTTCATTGGCAAAGATCAGAGTCGCCCCTTGGCCGATCGAGGTCGGCGCCAAGCACAAAACATTGTGCCGGCAATCACCGCGTGGGAACCCAAGAAGCTCATTTCCAGTTCGAGCCTGCGCTGTCGCCAAACGATTGAACCCTTAGCTCACACCATGAGTACGAAGGTTGATTTCCGCGACGATATTTCTCAGCACGCTTTTGTTGATGACGGTGAGGACGTCGCGGAGATAGTGGCTAGAAGAATGGCGAAGAAGCGCACCACGGTGATTTGCAGCCATGGGCCGGTGATTCCCGAGATCATCCGTGAGATTGCGCATGCCACCGGTACGCCCTATAACTCGGTGATGACGACCGCGGCGGCGCTCGAGACGGGATCGTTTTCCGTTTTCCACGTTGACAAGAAGCACCCCGAGACCGGCATCGTCGCGGTGGAGTCACACGATAGTTCCCAATGAACGCTCACCGCTGCGGCGGAGGCGCAAAGCCGAACCGCAGTGAACACCTCTCGGCGCGAGGCCGCTCGAAGCGGCGAATATTGGAGCCCGGGGTTACTGCGGTTCGGCACCAACAAGTTTACGCAGGGCGAAGAGTGGACGAGTCTCCCCTGAGTCTTCAGCCACACGTCTCTTAGCGTTAACCTTCTGTTCAGGCGTGGGCGATTGTGTGAACATGTTGGTCCTCACCGACCGGCAATCACACATTCCAACGCAGGTCTCACCTGCACATGAAAGGATCACGTTCACATGAACACCAAAAAATTCTTGGGTGCGGCTTCCCTCGCGGCAGTCTCCGCCCTCGTGCTCGTCGGCTGTGCACCAGCCAGCGACACTTCCGGAGGCTCCGGCCTGACGGGAACGGTCACCATCGACGGCTCGTCGACAGTTGCCCCCCTCATGGAAGCCGCCGCAGACCTTTACGGTGCGGAAGCACCGGAAGTAAACGTTACCGTGGGTACTTCGGGAACCGGTGGCGGTTTCGAGAAGTTCTGTGCCGGCGAAACCGACATTTCCAACGCCTCACGTCCCATCAAGGACGAGGAAGCAGCACTGTGTGCCGAGAACGGCATCGAATTCCAGGAGATTGTCGTCGCCAACGACGGCCTGTCCGTTGTTGTCAACCCCGACAACGACTGGGCTACCTGCCTCTCAGTAGAGCAGCTCAACACGATGTGGGCTCCTGCATCTGAGGGTGTTGTCATGTCGTGGAACCAGATCGACCCAAGCTTCCCCGACGAGAAGCTGAGCCTGTTTGGTCCGGGAACTGACTCGGGTACCTTCGACTTCTTCACCGATGTCATCAACGGTGAAGAAGGCGCGAGCCGCACCGACTACAGCCCCTCCGAAGACGACAACGTGCTCGTTTCGGGCGTTTCGGCAGAACTTGGTGCCTCTGGTTACTTTGGCCTCTCGTACGCTCTCGCAAACGCAGACGCCGTCTCAATCGTAGCCATTGACTCGGGTGCAGGCTGCATCACGCCCTCGGACGAGACGGTTTCGGACGGCTCCTACACGCCGCTGAGCCGCCCGCTCTTCGTCTACGTGAACAAGGCGAACTTCGCAGAGAACGCAGCGCTGGCTTCGTTCGCTAAGTTCCTGGTTGCCAATTCAGGCGCGGCCGCCGCTACGGCCGGATTCATTGGCCTCACTGCCGACCAGACCGCCGTTGCAGAAGAGCAGCTCGCTTCTATCTAGAAGTCAGTTACTAGTAACCTCACATCATGAACAAAAAGTCAGCAGCGTCCTCAATCCTTGTGATTGATAGCGTTGCGGGCGCGAAGGGCCCGGCACAACTGCCGGGCCCTTCGAACATGAGTCACTTCGCCGGTCGACCACGTCCCGGTGAAAAGATCATTAAGGGTCTTCTCGCCTTTGCGGCGGGGCTCACCGTCGTCATTACCGTCGGGATCCTGATCGCGCTGATTGTCCCCGGGGTTGAATTCTTTGTGAACGTGCCCATCTGGGATTTCCTCTTTGGCACGCGCTGGACGCCAATGTTTGCCGACAAGAGTTTTGGCGTGCTCCCCCTCGTGAGCGCCACCCTCTGGACAACGGTTCTGGCCCTCATCGTGGCGATTCCTTTTGGCTTGGGCGCGGCCGTGTTGATGTCTGAATTCGCTCACCCCAAACTTCGCGCCGTGCTCAAACCCATCCTTGAAGTCTTGGCGGGTATCCCCACCGTGGTCTACGGTCTCTTCGCCCTGCAGTTCATTCAACTCGTCGTCTTCAAAGAGTGGCTCCAACTCGACACAGGAGCTTTTTCGGTTCTCGCCGCCGGGCTCGTGATGGGAATCATGATTATTCCCACCATTGCCTCTATCTCTGAAGACGCCATGTCTGCGGTGCCCATGTCTTTGCGTCAAGGTTCAGCGGCTCTGGGGGCAAACCGCATGCAGACCAGCGTGCGCGTTGTCTTTCCCGCTGCTCTCTCGGGCATTATTGCGGCCATCATCTTGGGTGTGTCTCGCGCCGTCGGAGAAACCATGATTGTGGCCATTGCTGCCGGAAGCCAGGCGCGGATCGTCACCGGCCCTCTCGAAGCCGGCCAAACAATGACGGGCTTCATCGCCAACTCAGCATTAGGCGATTCCCGCGTGGGCTCACTCGAATACAACACACTCTTTGCCGTAGGGCTCCTGCTTTTCGTCATCACGCTGATCATCAACTTCATCAGTATTCGTCTGGTTAACAGGTTTAGGCAGGTCTACTAAATGGCTTCTCTCGGCAAACTTGCGTCCCAGGGCGCTGCCGCAACCACGCTCAAGTCGCAAAACGGCGGCGAGTACAGCGTGCGTGCCATTGGCTTTCTCTTTGCCCTGTGGTTTTCACTTTTCGTTGCCGTGCTCTTTCTTGCCACTCTCATCATCGTCACCCTGATTGAGGGATCACCGAAGTTCAGTCTCAACCTGTTCATCGAGTACTCATCGGCAAATCCGGACAACGCGGGGGCTCGAGCAGCCATCCTGGGTTCGGCCTTTGTCATTGCCGTCACTGCCGTCCTTGCCATTCCGCTCGGCGTAGCGGCGGCTACCTATCTGGAAGAGTTCGCCGACAAGCGGCGGTGGTGGAACCGGATGATTGAACTCAACGTTCAGAACCTGGCCGCGGTTCCCTCCATCGTCTACGGACTCCTGACGCTGGGGCTCTTGGCCACCGTCGGCTTCAAAAGTAAGAACTTTGTCCTCGCCGGTGGCATCGCTTTAGCCCTGCTCATTCTGCCGGTCATTGTCATTGCCACCCGAGAAGCCATTCGTTCTGTGCCTTCGGAAATCCGCGACGGCTCACTAGCCCTCGGAGCGTCCCCGTGGCAGACAGTGTGGCGACAGATTTTGCCATCGTCAGTCCCCGGAATTGCCACCGGCTCGATTCTTGCCCTGTCGCGTGCTTTGGGAGAGGCGGCTCCGCTTCTGCTCCTCGGGGCGCTCGTTTATGTCACGTTCGACCCGACATCACTCATGAGTGGCTTCACAACCATGCCCATTCAGATTTTCAGTTGGACCGGCCGCCCTCAGGAGGGCTTCCACGAGCTCGCCGCCGCCGCCAGTATCCTCCTCCTCGTGCTCCTCGTGCTCATGAATGGCGTCGCTATTTTTATCCGTAACCGATTTCAGAAACGCTGGTAAACACCCATGGAAAAGAACTCCCCCGACCAGCCGGCATCGTCGGCCACTGTGCGTCCTGTCCCCGGTGACGTGGCATTACCGGATCAGCCCGATGCTGTTCTTTCGTGTGAAAATGTCGATGTCTACTACGGTTCTTTCAAGGCCGTAGAACAGGTGAACCTCGATTTCGGCCTCAACGAAATCACCGCACTCATTGGACCGTCCGGTTGCGGCAAGTCAACTCTCTTACGGTCTCTCAACCGCATGAATGACCTCGTAGAGGGAGCCCGTGTTGCCGGGAGGGTCTCGTTCATGAACGAGGACATCTACGGTCCCGGCGTGGACGCCATCGAGGTGCGTCGCCGCATTGGCATGGTCTTTCAGAAGCCCAACCCTTTTCCCAAGTCCATTTACGACAACATTGCCTACGGCGCGCGCGTGACCGGCATGAAGGTCTCGAACATGGACGACCTCGTTGAGGAAGCTCTCACTCGGGCAGCGCTCTGGGACGAAGTGAAAGACAAACTCAAGCAGTCGGCCTATGGTCTCTCGGGTGGTCAGCAACAGCGTCTCTGCATCGCGCGCACAATCGCGATCAAGCCGGACGTGATTCTGATGGATGAACCGTGCTCGGCCCTCGACCCGATTGCCACCATGCGCATCGAAGACCTCATGCAGGAGCTTCGCAAGGACTACACCATCGTGATCGTGACCCACAACATGCAGCAGGCTGCCCGGGTTGCCGACCGCACCGCGTTCTTCACGGCACTTCCCGACGAAACAACGGGAAACCGCACCGGCGTGCTCGTTGAATACGGGAAAACGGTTCAAATTTTTGGCACCCCCAACGATACGCGCACCGAAGACTACATCTCCGGCCGATTCGGCTAGACCGCCTGATTTCGATACGACCACTTCGTGGTCTACTCAATCGACGGCCGGTGACCACTTCGTGGTCTACTCAATCAGCGTTAACCGGCCACTGCGTGGTCTACTCAATCGACGGCCGGTGACCACGGCGTGAGCTAGTCGAGGGTGCCGGCCCGCCACATGCGTGCGCACACCGAGAGCTCTGCTCCTAGGGAAGACAGGCGTGCGGCCTGCGTGGTAAGGCGTGCGGCCTGCTCTGCGCTGTGGGCATCGACTTCTGCCGCCTGTGCCACGCCGCCGAGCGCAGCGAGCCGGCAGAAAGCTGCGGCCCGGTCGAGGGCATCGGCGAGGTCTCCGGCAAAGACGCCGTGCAGAATGAGGTCGGCGAGGTCGCGCACCTCGGCGGCGCTCGTGGGCACGGGGGCGCCGGCAATCACGGGGTCTCCCGTTAGCGATGCCCGCACGCCGGCTTCAAAAACGTGTGCCATGTGCTCACCCTGCTGGCGAATAAGGTCGCGAATCAGATAGACCCGCCACATCGCTCCGGGCAGGCTGTGGGCACTCGCCTTCGACCACAGTTCGGCCAGCGCATCGATGCCGTTGTCGTCGGCAAACGTTACGGCCTTCTCCCGTGTGGCCACATCGGCGCGGCGAACACGTGCCAAAAGGTCGCGGGCGCTCTCGTGTGCAAGCTGAGTAATCACGGCCGGGTCTGCGGATCCCTCGAAGGCCGAAAACTCGTGGCCGGCAAACAGGGCGGGTCGGTGGGGGCGATCGGTCACACTCCATTCTCTCTTAGCCCTATGACCGACTTGCGCGTTCACCTGCGTTAGGTAGGGTTAGCGCCGTGGATACCCTGATTTTTGGCCTGCTTCTGGCCGTGGCGCTTGTCGTCATCCTGGTGCGCACCAGGTGGATTGTGCTCACCATGTTCTTTGTCTCTTTCGTCGCCGTGGGGCTGCTGTTCGCGCACCACGTGACGAGCGTTTTGGATTTGAGCTTCTGATGGCGGACACCGGCAAGCTCACGGTTTTCTTGGGCAACACGCGCATTGTTGTTCCCGAGCCCACCAAGCGGTGGCATCGCGTTATGGGCCGGCTCGGCTTCTGGGCTCAGGTGTTTTTCCTCATCGCCTACATCGGCGTGCTGTCCACCGCCATGTTCTATTTCCAGTTCGCCCAGGGCGAGATGCCGTGCCCACTGTGCATCCTGCAACGCATGGGCATGATGCTCTCGTCGTTCGGCGCGCTTTTTATTGTGAGCCACTCGCTCAAGAAGACACTGACCCCGTCGGGTTTCATGACGGGCCTCGGCTTGGCAATCCTGGGCGCCATGCTCGGCGCCGCAATGTCGATACGGCAGATCCTGTTGCACATCCTGCCGGGAGATCCCGGCTACGGAACCGCGATTTTTGGCTTGCACCTCTACACGTGGGCGCTCATCAGCTTCGTCGTGGTGATGGCCTTCGCGGGGGTGCTGCTGACCTTCGGCACCGAGTTCTTGCCCATCGCGCCGGTCAGCACCTGGGCCCGCGGGTTCGTGTGGGTGATCATCGTGCTTTTCGTCGCGACCATTGGAATCAACATGGTTGTGGTGTTCTTCGAAGCGGGCTTTAACTGGTTCCTGCCGGACAACCCCACGGGCTACGAGCTCATTGGGTTGACGCCGACACCCCCACCGGTGCCAACTCCGTAACACTCCCGGTCGCCTGGCGGCGTTGAATTCGGGCGCACACCAGCACCACGGCCGACAGGTAGAGCGCCTGTTCGAAGGACACGAGGCGTTCCCACAGACCAATGTTTGTTGACTCGGGATTAGCCCAAATCACGAGGAACGTGATGGCAAACGTGGCCTGAACCAGCGATGCGACGAGGATCGCCCAGGGACGGAGAATCCACGGCGCATCCTTGCGAAACCGCATGGCAAACAGTTGCCAACTTGCCGAAGCCGCAAAGAACGCAATCGCGAACATGCGATGGGTGTCGGAAACCCCGTTGAGCGGCGTGGGGAAAATGGTGAGTCCGTAACTGCAGAGAGCGGCGATGAGTAAGACGATGCGACCCGGGACGGCGAGGGTGCGTGCGAAAACAGCCGCGATGAGCGTGAGCGTTGACCCGAGAATGAAGAACGCCGTCATGAGCCACCGCACCGGAGACTCGGGCGCGGCGAGATCGCTGATGGTGAGCGTTAGGGGGTCGTATCCCGGCCACAGTGCTCCGGCGATAGCCCATCCAGCAACATTTTGAATCGGGCCAATGATGGCGGCCACGATCACAATGGGCGCCATTGTTTTCAGCGGTGTCATGGTGCTGACCTTAGCGGAACGCTGGGCCCGTTAGCGCTGAATGATTGCGACCCGCTACTTGAGGTCCGCCTCGGCGCGCTGCGCCCAGAGCGCCAGTTTTCCCTCAGCCACAGCCTGACGAGCGAGGTCAACCTCTGCCGGGGTCACGGTGCCGTTTGCGATCGCGTCTTCGACGGATCCGGCTCGAAGGATAACTGCCGCAGTGACAACTCCGGCTGCGGTCACGTCGTTGGGCATCGTCATCGTGAGAACGTCGGTTGCCGCTCCTGTGGTTGTGGACGATGAGGCGTCCGAGGTTGAGCAAGCGCTCAACCCCATCGTGGCGAGCGTGACCACAACGACAATCGCGCCCAACCATCGACGACCCACTTACTTTCCGTCTTTCTTGTTGCCGTT
>DBCH01000038.1:11894-13047 GCA_002292955.1 Microbacteriaceae bacterium UBA963
GTCTTTCTTGTTGCCGTTGCCGTTTCCGTTTCCGTTGCTCTCGTCACCGACTTCGGAAATTTCCTCAACAATGTCGGTGGATCCGTCTTCCGGGCTCGGCGAGGAATCGGGTGATTTCCCCGACCTTCTCTCCTCAGCGCGCTCCTGCGCCTTGTCTAGCTTGGTCAGCGCCCGCTCGGCAACTTTGGCGTCCTTCTCGGCTATTTTCAGGAGTTTCTCTTGTGCTCGGGCAATGGCTGCGTTGAGCTCTTCAATTGCCGCTGCGCGCTCCTCTTCGGGAAGGGTATCGACCAGGGTGAGCTGCTCTTCGGCCCACGTGATGAGCGCTTCGGCGTGGGCAACCCGAAGTGCGCTGGTGAATGCGGAGGCGCACTCTTTGACTCCGCCGTCGCTGTCGGCAGCCCGGCATGCGTCAAAATCTGCCTTCACGACGGCAAAGGCCGCGCGCCACGTGTCGCCGAAATCGGTCCAAATCTCGTCCTGCTCAGTTTCGTTCTCGTCGAGTCCCTCGTCGAGTCCCTCGCCAGGTTCCTCGCCCGCGTCAATCGCGTCACCCACAAGATCTGTCAGGCCGTCATCCAGCACGGACTCGTCAAGAGTGTCGACAATCTCAGCAAGCAATTGATCACTCGGGGCGATACCCAAATCTGTCAACGTCTCGGTGACGAGCGTTTGCTCCACGAGCGCGGTGTCCGCGGCCAGCGCGGGCGTTGCCGAAAAGCTCACCGCGAGGGCGCTCATGCCCAGAGTCAACCCGATAGAGATGATTGCCTTGCTCTTGCTCATGTTGTCTCCTCAGCTAGGCGCGCGTCGTTTTTTCCACTGTATATGTGAGAAACGAATCGATTCAGCGTCTTCGATGAAACTTGGATATTCCTTGGCACAGTGCTCTCATTTACCCGTGCCGAGTGGCGGCTCGCGCCATCTCCGGTAACTCCTGCTATGTAAGATTGAGGAGTTGATCGAATTAAACTCATGTCAAGAATAGTTAACCCTTTTCTCGCCCCAGTTATTCTCCCGGCCATAGATATGGGAACTAAACAGACCTGAATCCACTCGACTGCGAGAAAGTCAGCACGACATGTGAAATTCAGGAAATAGCTAAATATCAGCGGCAATTCTGCTGCGCGGGCCTCTAGCTCAGTTGGTAGAG
>DBCH01000038.1:13086-13258 GCA_002292955.1 Microbacteriaceae bacterium UBA963
CGTCGGTTCGAGCCCGACGGGGCCTACATAAGCAAATGGCCTCCTTTTTGGGGGCCATTTGCTTATTTGGTCTCGGCGAGCCGAACCGACCGGTTCGATGGGCCCCCACGCGCCGGTTACCGGCGATTCGAACGAATCGAAGGTCCGTGCCGTAGGGACCGACGGGGCCTAC
>DBCH01000147.1 GCA_002292955.1 Microbacteriaceae bacterium UBA963
GAGGCCGTTTCCTTCGAGGCGCGCTCGCATGGCGAAGGCGCCCTCGATAATGCGCTCACCGCGCGTTTGGCCACCGATGGTCGGCAGAACGCGCGCGATGTCGGAGAACCCGAGGTGAGTGGCCACCACGGCCCGTCGCATCTGGTCGATCTCGTAGTCATCCTTGATGAGTCGCATCTCGGAGAGCACGCGCGCCAGCTCGGCGTCTTTTGCGTCGTCGCTTGATCGTTCGAGTGCGTCAACGAGCGCGGTCACGTGGTCGTCGGCCTCGCGAATGACCGCCGTCGGGACTCCCGCCGTGAGCGCGGGTTCGAGCGTGTCGATGTGGGCCGTTGCCAGTCCGAGTTCTCCCGCAACCGTGCTGGCCGACGGCCGCGGTCCTACCCAGAACTCACCGATGGCAGGGTTGGCGTAGAACTCTTCTTGATCACGTCCGGCGGGTCCGCGAAAGTACAGGGTTGGTTCGTGGCTGCCGCCGACGGGTTCGAGAACCAGCACGGCGCCCGGCTCACTGTCGCTACCCCAGCCGGTGAGGTAGGCAAAGTCGGAGTGCGCGCGAAACAGGTAGTCGGTGTCGTTACTGCGCTGTTTTGCCTGACCCGCGGGCACGACGAGTCGAAGTCCGGCGAACTCCGGGGCAAGGAGGGCGCGGCGGGCGGCCGCAGCCCGGGCGGCGTCCCTCAGAGTCGCGGGGGCGTCGACGCGCTCGGCCCAGCCGGTACTGATGTGCTGACGGAACGCGTCTGACTCGGGCGTCGTCGACCGGTTCTCGTTGTCTGCCATGCTCCTCAGTCTTTCAGGTCGTCGCGGCTTTGTTCCACGCCGGAAACCGCATTCTTTGTCGAGCGCGGTTATCCCACGCGGGTGAGCTGAGCCAGGACCGGCCGGTGATCACTGCCCGCACCGTCAACGTTCGTCAGCACGGTCGATCCCGTGAAGCGCCATTCGGGCGTGGCCATAACGTGGTCGATGGGTGCTCCGGCGAGGGTGGGCAGCCACGCGGGCCACGTGCCGAGGGCGGCGCCGCCGGTGGCGAGTGCAGCATCCACGCAGTTTCCGAGGTTTTTGGCGCCCAGACCCTGCATGTTGTCGACCGTAGCGTTGAGGTCGCCGGCGAGAATGACGTTGGGTTCTTGACACAGCGCAGCGAGAATCTCGAGGTCAGCTCGCCACTTCGGCATGGTCACGGGAGAGGGAGCAACCACGTGCGCCGCCACGATGGTGGGGCCACCGTCGGACGAGACGGCCACAATGGTAGGTGACACCGATGTTTGCCCCACGCCCTCCTGCACGCGATACGTGCCGAGACTTCGGGCAATCAGGACAGACGTTGAGTGAGCCTTATAAATCTGGTTATAGGCAACGGTCAGGGCCTGCATGTCGATTCCGGCTTGGCGCAGAATACGCGTGACATCCTGAGCGGTGGCCGCTGTTGTCTCGGGCAGAGAAATGATCTGTGCTCCTGATTCCAGGGCCACTTGGGCAATCGCCGCCGGGGCGGGCGCGTCACCCATCGTGTTCCACGTGAGGACGCGCACGGTGGTGGTGTCGGTGGCGGCGGGAGCTGGCGGCATTGGCGTGCCCAGGCCACGGAACGAGAGCAACACACCTGTGGCAACGGCAAACACGAGAAGCCACGATCCGGCGGCCATCAACACTCGTCGCAGCGGGCGGCTGTGCCGACCCAGAATGACCAACACAATGAGCGCGAGAACGGCCACACCCAGTGCGAGCCCTCTCGGCGCCACCAGGAACACCCACGGGCTCAGTCGTTGCCAGCCCAGCAGCTGTGGCCAAAATGCGATGACAACCAGGACCATGCTCGCGAGCGAGACAACGAAGGCGAGCAGGCGTGAAAACATCGTCACTAGCATGGCATTATGGAGTCCTTTTTTCGTGCGCAATCCCCGATAGACCTGCACATGCACAGCAACAGGTCGGACGGCACGGATTCTCCAGCCGGCGTGGTTCGCGAAGCCCACGCGCACGGAGTGCGAACCATGGCACTCACCGACCACGACATGGTTGACGGATGGGCCGAGGCGGAGGCGGAGTGTCTCGCGTTGGACATGACGTTCATTCCGGGCGCCGAACTGTCCACCACCGGGGGCCCCGGCGTGGGCGGCATGCACCTGCTGGCCTATCTTTTCGACCCACTCGAACCCGAGCTGGCCAGCGCCATGCTGGAGGTCACCGGCGGAAGCGAGTCGCGAATTCGCCAGATCGTGGAGCGCTTACAAGAAGACTTTGATATCGACTTTGGCGATGTTCTTGCCGAGGCAAATGGTGCACCCCCGCAGCGTCCTCACATTGCGGGCGTTCTGGTCAAGAACGGATACGTACCGACCGTGGATCACGCCTTCTCCGAGATCTTGAGCTCGTCGAGTCGGTACTACATACCCAAGACGAATCGGGGAAACATTCTCGACGTGATTCGGCTTGTGCGCGGTGCGGGCGGCGTGCCCCTCATCGCTCACCCCGTGGGGAGGTCCGGTGGCGTGATGCCCCTCAAGAATCTCGAGATCCTTCTCGAGGCGGGTCTGGCGGGATTCGAACTTGACCATCGCGAAAACTTTCAGAATCCCGAAGGCCTCGCGCGTCTGCGCGAGTACGCCCGCGACTACGACCTCATTGTCACGGGGTCGAGCGACTACCACGGCGACAACAAAGAGAATCGTCCCGGTGAACACACAACGGAGCCGGAGATGCTCGCGCGCATCATTGAGCAGGCCACGGGCAACGAGCCCCGGTATCCGGCTCACATGAGGGGTACGGTTTAGGGCTCGTGATCTAGGACGAAGCCAGGCCTGGCCCGCGTCGCCGCGTTCGGTTGCGCGAGCGTGCCGGATTGTTTCCGTCGTGGTGTTCGTTTCCGCCGCCGTCGTGCGTGCCACCGGCCTGCTCGGGCGTTCCGTCGGGTGTCACGTGGCGCGGAGGGTTGTTCACCCGGCGCTCGCTGCCGGCGGCATGTCCCGAACGGGTCTGGCCGCCGCGTGATCCGCTGCGAGGCTCGCGCGAACCACCGTCGCGAGAACCGCCGCTGCGGCTGCTCGGTGCTGTGCCGCGATCGACACCCTTGGCTGCCGGAGTCGACCTGAGGCGGCCCTTGGCGCCAACCGGAATGTTGAGGTCGGCAAACAGGTGCTCAGACGATGAGTAGGTTTCTTGCGGTTCGGGCTTTCCGAACTCGAGGGCGCGGTTGATGAGCGCCCACTTGTGCAGGTCGTCCCAGTCAACGAACGTGACGGCAATGCCGGTCTTGCCGGCGCGACCGGTGCGGCCCACGCGGTGGAGGTACGCCTTGTCGTCTTCGGGGATGGTGTGGTTGATCACGTGCGTGACGTCATCAACATCGATACCGCGAGCCGCCACATCGGTGGCGATGAGGATCTCTTTCTTGCCGGCCTTGAACGACGCCATTGACTTCTCGCGCGCTTCCTGGCTCATGTCACCGTGCACGGCAGCTGCCGGGAAGCCGCGATCCGCGAGCTCCTCCACGAGACGAGCGGCGGCGCGCTTGGTTCGGGTGAAGATCACGGTCTTGCCGCGACCCTCGGCCTGCAGAATGCGCGCAATCACCTCGTCTTTGTCGAGAGAGTGAGCGCGATACACGATGTGCTCGATGTTTGCTTGCGTGAGACCCTCGTCGGGGTCGGTGGCGCGAATGTGAATGGGCTTCGACATGAAGCGCCGCGCCAGGGTGACAATGGGACCCGGCATGGTGGCCGAGAACAGCATGGTGTGCCGAACCTCGGGGAGTCGGGAGAAAATCTTCTCGATGTCGGCAAGAAATCCGAGGTCGAGCATCTTGTCGGCCTCGTCGAGCACGACCTCGGTGACATTACCGAGATTCAGCAGACCCTGGCCGGCGAGGTCGATGAGGCGGCCCGGTGTTCCCACAACAATCTGGGCGCCGGCTTTCAACTGCTCGATCTGCCCCTCGTAGGCCTTGCCACCGTAAATCGACACGACCGTCGTGGGGCGATTCGACGCCGCCAATTCCAGGTCTTCGGTGACCTGCACGCAGAGCTCGCGCGTGGGAACAACCACGAGAACCTTCACGCCGGGTTCGGGGGCGATGCCGAGACGCTGAATGATGGGAAGGCCGAAACCGAACGTCTTTCCCGTTCCCGTCTTGGCTTGTCCAATAATGTCTTGACCGCTCAGGGCAAGCGGAATGGTCTGCTCCTGAATCGGAAAAGGTTCGTGGATACCCTTGTCGGTCAGCGCCTGTGCAATGTCGGGCTCAATACCCAAGTCAATAAAAGTCATAAGTCTGTATCGAGTCTAGCGCGCGTCGCAGATGCCCCGGTTGAGGCATAGGCTGAAGGGGTGTTCGAATGGTTCCGACGTCGCTCGCGTAAGGGCAAGACCGCAGCGGTCATTGGCCAACGCGAGACGATTGTTGAGGCCAATCGCTACGACCTCGCTGATTTAGCTCCGGACACCGTCTCTTACCTGGGCCAGGTAGCGTACTTCGAACTCGCCGTGTTTGAAACGCTGAGTAGGGCGGTGAGTGAGTCGCCAACTCTCGGATCCAAAGAGCGCTTGAGCGCTGTCGCGGGGGACGCCCTGGCAAAGCACCACGGAATTGTGGCCGAGTTGCGCACGCTAAAGGTCGACCCGGCTGCGGCCATGGAACCGTTTGCCGATTCAATCGACCGTTTCAAGGAGCTCACGCGCGGCAATGATTGGCTCGAGACGCTCGTGTCGGTGTACATCACCGGAGGATTCCTCGACGACTTCTTTCAGCGCATTGTGGGCGCGCTGCCGAGGGCGTTGGCCACTCGCGTTCAAGTACTGATTGAGCCCGATCGTGAGGCTGCCATCATCGTGGAGCAGTTGCAGGCCGCCATCGATGTCGATCCCGCTGTGGCATCCCGACTTGCCCTGTTTGGTCGCCGACTTCTGGGCGATGCGATTCTGTTGGCGCGCAGTGCAATCGCGGGTTCGGGAGACAGAGATCACGATGAGGCGCGCATGGAGCCGATTTTTACCGATCTGATCGCCGCCCACTCACGCCGCATGGACGCACTCGGTTTTACCGCCTAACGGCCGGCGATTTTTCCGAACATCTCGTTGTCCGCCGCAATGCGTGCGCGCACGAGGCGGAGGTTAACCACGAAGGCGACGACACCGCTGACGACAAAGGTGATGAGCCAAATCCAGGGCTCAGTGGAGGCGAGGCCAGCCCACGAGCCAGCGGCCCAAACAGCGGCGCCGGTTGCGGTGGCGATGGCGGGAATCATGGCAGCGCCCACACGGTCACGACCGGCCATGCTGTAGCGCACACTGAGACCAATGGCGAGCGCGGCAAAAACCGCAAACATCATCTCCATGGCTACGCCACGAATCCGACGCGTCGGCCCTCATCACTGCCCACTTCGACGAAACCAATTGTGGCGGTGGGAACGAGGTAGATTTTGCCCTTGTTGTCCGAAAGCTTGAGGAAGGCGTCTTTTCCGGTGAGGGCTGCGCTCACGGCAGCTTCGATGTCACCGAGCGACGCATCCGTCTCAAAATTGAGTTCACGGGCGGTGTTGACGATACCGATGCGGATTTCCACGGCGGACACTCCTTTGCGAGAAAGCGGGAACACTGCAACACTAACCCAACCATCGAGGCACTGTCGGACGGTGCCGATAGCGTTGACGCCATGACCGCACGCCGAGGGCTTGTTCCGCCACGCGAGGCATACGTGCGCCATCATCTGGATGACGCTCAGCTCGCCGTCATCCAGCGTCCTGCCACTGAATCTTTCGTCGTCGTGGGGGCGCCGGGTTCGGGCAAGACCACCGCTCTCGTTGAACTCGTAGCCCACCGTGTTGAGGAACGACAGGTTGCCACCAACGACATCGTTGTTCTGACGGGCCAGCGATTGGCGGCAAACCGGCTGCGTGAGGCTCTGGCCGCCCGACTCCGTCGCCCCACCAATGGCCCACTCGCACGCACGCCCATGTCTCTTGCGCTGAGCCTGGCAACAGAGGGCGCCGAGGCGCGCGGCGATGTCATTCCCCGCCTGCTCACCGGTGCTGAGCAAGACCGCATCATTGCC
>DBCH01000137.1 GCA_002292955.1 Microbacteriaceae bacterium UBA963
TCGTGGGCCACGGGAGGCACGATGGCGTCGTCGAGGCGCGTGGGCCGAACCGAGATGCCGTCGGGAGCCAGGCCCATCAGTGCGGGAATCGAGTAGCCGTAGACGTCTGCGTCAAGAATGCCCACGCGCAGGCCACGTTGAGCCAGAGCCACAGCGAGGTTCACGGTGACGCTCGACTTGCCCACTCCACCCTTGCCGCTCGTGACGGCGATGACGCGCGTTCCCGACTCTGGACCGAAAGCCATGGTCTTGCCTCCGGGGCGCAGACGCTCCATGAGTGCCGCCCGCTGCGCGGCCGACATGACGGTGACGTCAACGTCGGCGCGCAAGATGCCCGGCGCAGCGAGTGCCGCCTCACGGACGCTCGCCTCAATCTCGGTTGCCGCCGGACATCCGGTGATGGTCAACATCACGCTGACGCGAGCTACGTCGTCGACGAGCGATACCTCACCGATCATGCCGAGCTCAGCGAGCGGGCGGCGAATCTCGGGGTCTAGAACGGCGCCCACGCGCGCGCGCAGGTCGTCGAGTGCGGCGGGGGAGGCTTCGCTGCCCGTCACCTGGGGGTCCGTCACTTGGGGCCCGTCACTTGGCGCGGGCCGAACGGGCACCACTGGCGCGCTTGGGACGAGTGGGGCGAGATGACGTTGCGGTTGTGGCCGACTTCTCTTCGTCGAGCTCAGCGAGTAGTTCACGCAGCTCCTGGCGAATGAAATCTTTGGTGGCGAGGTCCTTCATGGCGAGGCGAAGGGCCACCACCTCGCGGGCAAGGTACTCGGTGTCGGCAAGATTGCGCTCGGCACGCACGCGATCCTGTTCAAACTGAACCCGGTCGCGGTCATCCTGCCGGTTCTGCGCCAGAAGAATCATGGGTGCGGCGTAGGAGGCCTGCAGTGACAGCAGCAAGGTGAGGGCGGTGAAGCCGATGGCTGCCGAATCGAACCGCAATTCCTCTGGCGCAAAAGCGTTGAACGTGATCCAGATGATGCAGAAAACGGTCAGGCCGAGCAGAAACCACGGTGTTCCCATGGCGCGCGCAATGGACTCTGTCGAGCGCCCAAACCTGTCTGTTGAGCGGGCGGGCCTCATGATGCGGGGGCCCATGCCCTTGGGGGAGTCGAAGTAGTCGTCGATATCGTTGGTGCTGCGTGCCACGATTACTCCTTCCTCTTCTTGGGTGCCGCCGACTTCGCGGCGGCTTTGACAACGGGCGACTTCCCGGCGGGAGCCTTGGAGCGGGTGCGCGTCTTGCGGCGCTTGGGCGTGCTGGCGTCGTCGTCGTGACTTCGCCAGTCATCGGGGAGGATGTGATCCAGCACGTCGTCGATGGTGACCACACCCACCAGTCGGCCGGCGTCGTCAACCACGGGAACCGAGACAAGGTTGTAGCTGGCCAAAATGCGCGACACCTCGGCGGCGCTCGTGGCAACGTTCACGGGCTCGGTGCTCTCGTCAATCAAAGAACCGAGGTGCTCGTGGGGTGGGTAGCGCAGCATGCGTTGGAAGTGCACGACGCCCAGCAGTCGACCCGTGGGTGACTCGTAGGGTGGCAGCGTGATGCAGACGGCCGCGGCCAACGCGGGGTGAGTCTCGTGCCGGCGAATCATGGCCAGGCCCTCGGCCACGGTGGCTTCGGCCGACAGGATGATCGGGTCGGTGGTCATCAGACCACCCGCAGTATCGGGCCCGAAGCTCAGCAGCAGACGCACGTCATCGGCTTCGTCCTGCTCCATCAGGTCGAGGAGGGCCTCGCCACGCGCGTGCGGAAGCTCGGCGATGAGGTCGGCCGCGTCATCGGGCTCCATCTCTTCGAGCACGTCGGCCGCACGCTCGTCATCCAGCTGCGCGATGATGTCAAGCTGGTCACTCTCATCCATTTCTTCGAGCACATCGGCGAGGCGGTCATCCGGAAGTTCTTCGGCCACCTCGATCATGCGCTCCTGGGGGAGGTCGAGCAGGGTGGTGGCAAGGTCAGCGGGGCGCAACTCCGAGTAGGCGGCAATCAGTTGCTCGGCCGACTGCCCCTCACCGTCGGCAGCGGTTTCGGCAATCGCCGACCAATCGACGAGAGTTGTGGGCCCCTTCGAAAAAGGTGACCCTCCCGCACGGGGACGCCGAACGAACACTTGCGACACGTTCCAGTCGCCCGCGGCGGTTTCGGTTATGGCGATGTCCTCGATGGTGCCCGGCCCGGAGCCGTCGTTGAAACTCACCTTGCGTCCCAGCAATTCGGCGATGAGGCGTACTTCACCACCGCGCTGCTCAAAACGACGCACATTAAAGAGCCCCGACGTAATGACCTGGCCATTGGTAATCGAGGCCACGCGCCCAATCGAGACAAAGACTCGTCGCTTGCCCACAATCTCGACCATCAGACCCACAACGCGTGGCGCGGCGGTGGCGCGGTAGACAACAATGGCGTCACAAACGCGACCCACGCGGTCTCCCACGGGGTCGAAAACGTTGCAGCCCGCCAATCGGGCCACGAATACGCGCGCCGAAGTCATGAGACCAACTTACCGCGTGGGCTTAATCCACGACTCAACCTCGGCCACCGTGCGGGGGATTCCTGCCGAGAGGTTTTC
>DBCH01000073.1:0-714 GCA_002292955.1 Microbacteriaceae bacterium UBA963
GGCCAAGAACATCACGGCGGATATCCGCGGCGAAGGTGTTCGCGACTACGTTCACAACAACCTCGGTGTGGTCGCTGGTCTGGGTCTGAACGTCGGCGTTTTTCAGTCGGGCAAGTTGGTTCTCACGGGTTATCTCGCGTGGTTGGCACACCGCGGGTATCACGGACTCGCCATGCCCACGTTCGAGCGTAAAGTGCGCGTAATTTGGGGCTGGATCAACAACTTCTTCTTAGGGCGCGACATCGCGTCGCTCACCGCGTACAAGACGCCGCGTGCCTCGTTTGAGGAATACGCGATCCGCGTTCGGTAGCCTTTCGGGGGCAACTAAACGACGGGCCCCCATAGCCCAATCGGCAGAGGCAGACGACTTAAAATCGTTCCAGTCTGGGTTCGAGTCCCAGTGGGGGCACCAAAAAAGAGACCGGCTTTTGTCCGGTCTCTTTTTTGGTGCGCCTGCTTGCGCGAGAACCCATCGTGGGCCCCCGCTCGCACCGTCACGAGCATGTCCGATTTTTTCGGGCGACATACAGCCTGACGTTCTACTATGAGACTTATGGACGTTCTCATTCCGATCATCATTGTCGTTGTTGTTCTCGCCGTTATCGTGGGCATCTACCTGTGGGCCACGTACAACGCGCTGGTTACGCTCAACGTTCGCGTTGACGAGGCGTGGAGCGACATCACGGTTCAGCTCAAGCGCCGTGCCGACCTCAT
>DBCH01000073.1:811-2005 GCA_002292955.1 Microbacteriaceae bacterium UBA963
CGTGCGGCCACGGTATCCGCCGAGGGTCCGGCCGAAGCCGCTAAGGCCGAGGGCATGATGCAGACTGCGTTGAAGAGCATCTTTGCCGTTGCCGAGGCATACCCGCAGCTGCAGGCCAGCACCAACTTCCTCCAGCTTCAGGGTGAACTGGTTGACACGGAAGACAAGATTCAGGCTGCGCGCCGTTTCTACAACGGTGGCATTCGCGAGTTCAACACCAAAATCCAGGTCTTCCCCAACAACGCGTGGGCGAGACGCCTCGGCTTTGGGGAACGCGAGTTCTTTGACGTGGAAGATGCGGCCGCTCTTCAAGAGCCTCCTCGCGTGCAGTTCTAGTACTCATCTCTTTCAGAGTCTCGACGGGTAGAAATACGTGTATTCCGCAATAGCGGCCAACAAGCGCAACACCTTCTTCATCATGGTGATCTTCTTCATCATCATTGGTGGGCTCGGCTGGTTGGCGAGCTATACCTACAACGACCTCTCGATCCTCTTCTTCGTGGTGATCGGCGCCATTGTCTACGTTGTCATTCAGTACTTCGCGGCCGGGTCTCAGGCGCTCATGTTCACCGGCGCGATTCAGATTGAGCGCCAGCAGAATCCACGACTGTGGAACATGGTCGAAAACATCTCCATCACCACGGGTATGCCCATGCCCAAGGTGTACATCATCAACGACCCGGCACCTAACGCCTTCGCCACGGGTCGTGATCCCAAACACTCAGCCATCGCTGTCACGTCCGGACTGCTCGACATCATGGACGATTCCGAGCTCGAGGGCGTTTTGGCCCACGAGATGGGCCACATACAGAACTTCGATATTCGGGTCTCGATGATCGTGTTCGGTCTTGTGGTGGCGGTGGGACTCATCGCCGACATTCTGCTCCGCATGTCTTTCTTTGGTCGTGGCCGCGACAACAACAATCCCGTCATTGCCATTTTGGGAATCGTTGCCATCATCGTGGCTCCGCTCGTGGCCATGCTGGTTCAGTTGGCGGTCTCGCGTCAGCGCGAATACCTGGCGGATGCCACGGGCGCCCTCACCACGCGCCACCCCGAGGGACTGGCCAGCGCGTTGCAGAAACTTGGCGAATACGGTGCACCGGTGCGCCGAAAATCGTCGAGCATGGCTCACATGTGGATATCCGACCCCGACAAACCCGGTTTTGCGGCTCGCATGATGTCGACGCACCC
>DBCH01000073.1:2024-17936 GCA_002292955.1 Microbacteriaceae bacterium UBA963
ACCCGCCGATTGCCGAGCGAATTCAGCGGCTACGTGACATGGGGGGCAAGTTCTAGAGCCTAGGATTTCATTTATGACTCGCGCTCTCACAATCCCCGGCCCCACTCTGGCCGACTTCGAGGCCGCTCGGCCCGTTGTGGCTCAGGTGGCACAGGTGACTCCCATGGAGTCCTCGCGCTTCCTGTCGGGCGTTTTGGGCTCAGAGGTCCTTCTCAAGTGTGAGAATCTTCAGCGCACGGGCAGCTACAAGCTGCGCGGCGCATACAACCTCATTTCGTCGCTCAGTGACGAAGAGCGGTCGCGCGGCGTCGTCGCCGCCTCAGCGGGTAACCACTCGCAGGGTGTCGCGCGGGCCGCTCAAGCCTTGGGCATTAAGGCCACCATTTTCATGCCCGTCGGTGTTGCCTTGCCCAAGTTGCAGGCTACGCAGGACTACGGCGCCGAGGTTGTTTTGGCCGGCAGCATCTTTAACGAAGCACTCAAGGCCGCCAAGGAATTCGTTGCCGAAACGGGAGCGGTGTTCATCCCGCCCTTTGACCACCCCAAAGTGGTGATGGGTCAGGGCACTCTGGGGCTTGACATCTTGGATCAGGTGCCGGATGTCGACACGGTCGTGGTACCGATTGGCGGCGGCGGCCTCATTTCCGGGGTTGCCAGCGCCATTAAGCAGCGCTCTGCCCTGGAGGGCCGCACCGTGCGCATCATCGGCGTGCAGGCCGAGAACGCTGCGGCGTATCCTCCTTCTCTCGCCGCCGGAAAGCCCGTCAAGATTGATGTTCTGCCGACCATCTCCGATGGCATTGCGGTGGCTACTCCCGGCACACTCAATTTCGAGATTATCCAGGCCACCGTCGACGAGGTCGTGACCGTGAGCGACGACGATACGGCTCGTGCGCTGGTCATGTTGCTTGAACGGGCAAAGCTGGTTGTTGAACCGGCAGGCGCCGTTGCCGTGGCAGCCATTCTTGCCGGCAAGGTCACGGGTGCCGGCAAAACCGTGGCCATCCTCTCCGGTGGAAACATCGACCCCATGCTTCTCCAGCGCATCGTCGCCCACGGCTTGGCCGCTTCAGAGCGCTACCTCAAGCTGCGCATCATGCTCCCGGACCGTCCGGGGCAGCTGGCGCGCACGGCCGAGCTCGTGGCCGAAGCAAACGCCAACGTGGTCGAGGTCGTGCACACCCGGCACGGTAAGTTTCAGATCAACGAGGCCGAGCTCGAGCTGCACATCGAAACGCGCGGATCAGAACACCGGGCGGCCGTCATGAAGAAACTCACCGACGCCGGTTACAAGATTCGCGTGGCCGACGACGTCTAGTCGCCCACAACACGCCGGGTGACGCTCTAGCCCGTGAAGGTTTTGACGTCCTTAATCGTGACCTCAATGTCGCGACCGTTGGGAGCCTTGTAGGTTGTGGTCTCACCCGGTTTCATTCCGATGATGGCGGCACCGAGCGGGCTCGATTCACTGCGCACATCGATGTCGACTCCCTCGGCGATTTCGCGACTGCCCAGAAGGAACTCTTCTTTGTCGCCGGCAACGATGGCCACCACGATGGTTCCGGGTTCGACGATTCCCTTGCTCTTGGGGGCCTCGCCCACCTGAGCCTCTTTCAGTATGTGCTGCAGGGTTCGGATTCGGGCCTCCATCTTGCCCTGCTCCTCTTTGGCGGCGTGGTATCCACCGTTTTCCTTGAGGTCACCCTCTTCACGGGCCAACTCGATGCGCTTGGCAATCTCCTCGCGGCCACGCGTGGAGAGGTCGGCGAGTTCGGAGCCCAAGCGGTCGTATGCCTCTTGGGTGAGGAAGGGAGTGGTCTGTTCAGCCATAAAGAGAGACTAGGTGAGCCAGCAGGAAGAGACCAAACCGGTAACGGCGGGTGACGTGACGCGCATGGTCACTTCTTCGCTCCGTGTGAGTTCGCTCACCACCGGAAAAGTGACGACTTTCCAGCCAACCACAGCGAACGATTTGTCGAGAGCCTGAACAGCACACGCGCCCGTGTACCCGGGCGTAATCGATACGTCAAACCTTACGGTGACCTGGTCTTCGTCGAGCACGTAGCCGGTGTCTCGCGCCACGGCTTGTGGTCCCACCGCAATCGGATTGGCCCAGACGAACCAGGCGATGGTCAGTACCCCAATCGCAACAATGAGAATGACGAGGGCACGCCGCCGACCGCGGGGGGACAAAGTGCGCCCGTATCTCTGGTCAATCGATGGTGATGACACTCGTCGCAGCCTCTCTTCTCAGTGCGCGCGCGGTAGACTTGTCCTATTAGGGTAGCCGCCCGGAGCCGAGAGGATTATGAGTGTTCATCGCCGCAGATACCGCCATCAATCCCGACATTGTTACTCCCGGTGTTGTCGGCTTCGCCGCCACTCTCCTGGTGGCGATTGTCACGGTATTCCTCGTCTGGGACATGGTGCGCCGAATTCGCCGCCAGCGTTATCGAGCCGAGATTGAGGCAAAGCTTGATGCTGAGCAGGCCGCTGCGAGCAAGAAGTAGCCCGTCCATCACATGTATGTGATGAGGATCGTGCACCGTGCGGAGAGCTTTCGTGCCTGAACATCACGACCAACCGGGTCTCATCTATGGTCTCTACGCGCGTCGCCTGCGTAAGCAACTAGACCCCGCCCGACTTCCCCATCACATAGGCATGATTGTTGACGGCAATCGGCGCTGGGCCAAGGAGCGTGCGCTGGAAGGCAGCGGCCACGGGCATCGGGCCGGGGCTCGTAAGATTCCCGAGTTCCTCGTGTGGTGCGACGAACTCGGTATCGGCATGGTCACGCTCTACCTATTGTCGACGGACAACCTCACGGGGCGCCCACCCGAGGAACTGCGCGAACTCTTTGACATCATCGCCGGCCTCGCCGAAGACCTCGGTCAGCAGCGCAACTGGAAGATCAAGCACGTGGGCAGCGCCGACGGCCTTGACTCCGACCTTCTGACGCGCCTCGTCGCCGTGGAACAGGCAACCGCCGAGAACACCGGCCTGCACGTGAACCTGGCCATTGGCTACGGCGGACGCGCCGAGATTGCGGATGCCGTGCGCAGCATCATTCGCGAGCACGAGACCGCTGGCGGCACCATCGATGATCTCGCCGAACGGTTGTCGCCTGAGCTGATTGGTGACCACCTCTACACCGGAGGCCTGCCCGACCCCGATCTTGTGATCCGCACGTCCGGCGAGCAACGGCTCAGTGACTTCATGCTCTGGCAAAGTGCCCACTCCGAGTTCTATTTTGTGGAGGCACTTTACCCCGACCTCCGCGAGGTTGACTTCTTGCGTGCCATGCGCGACTTTGGTCGTCGGGAGCGCCGTTTTGGCGGTTAGGCGCGTCGTTTTTTCGCTCAGGTAAATAACTGCCAAAGAGCCTGCGTCAGGGCGTGTCGCACGCTCGATGGGTGCGTGACGAGTCGTAGTTTGAAGCCATGACCCCGCAACGGAGTGGTGTGCAGACGTCGTCACCGACAACCTCGCGCCAAACGAAGGAAACGTCCGCCACTGCTTCGAAGGGACGCCAAGCCGAGCGCACGTTTGTGCTCGACACCTCGGTGCTTCTGTCTGATCCCACGGCGCTGTTCCGCTTTGCCGAACACAGTGTGGTGATTCCGGTCATCGTGATCAGTGAGCTCGAGAAGAAGCGCCACGATCCCGAGATTGGCTACTTCGCCCGGCAGGCGCTGCGGGCTCTGGACGACTTGCGCATCAAGCACGAGCGCCTCGACTTTCCCATCCCGCTGGAGGGTGGCGGTTCGATTCGCGTCGAGCTGAACCACTCCAACCAGTCGGTGCTTCCTTCCGGACTGCAGTTGGGAGATAACGACTCGCGTATTTTGGCGGTGGCCCTCAACCTGGCGGGCGACGGGCTCGAGGTCACGGTCGTCAGCAAAGATCTGCCCATGCGCGTCAAGGCGGCATCGATCGGCTTGTCCGCCGAGGAGTATCGCGCCGAACTGGCTACCGACCCCAGCTGGTTGGGAACCTCAGAGGTCACACTCTCGAGCGACGACATGGCCGACCTCTATGAAACCGAGAAATTGCGCACGCGCGACGTGATTGGCCTGCCGATTAACACAGGGCTCGTGATTCACTCGGACCGAGGTTCGGCCTTGGGGCGCATCGTCGCTGATGGAGAGATTCACCTGGTTCGCGGGGACCGAGACCTTTTTGGGCTTCACGGCCGATCGGCCGAACAGCGACTTGCCATCGACATGTTGCTCGACTCGCAGCTCGGCATTGTCTCGCTGGGTGGCCGGGCCGGAACCGGCAAGTCGGCTCTCGCTCTCTGTGCTGGTCTCGAGGCCGTGCTGGAACGTCAGCAGCACAAGAAGATTGTGGTCTTCCGCCCCCTGTACGCCGTTGGTGGCCAGGAGCTGGGCTACTTGCCCGGCGATCAGGGCGAGAAGATGAACCCCTGGGGTCAGGCGATTTTTGACACGCTCGGCGCCCTCGTTTCACAGAACGTGATTGACGAAGTAGTCGAGCGCGGACTCCTGGAGGTCTTGCCCCTCACGCACATTCGCGGTCGCTCCCTGCACGACGCCTTCGTGATTGTGGACGAGGCTCAGAGCCTTGAGCGCAACGTCTTGCTCACCGTGCTAAGTCGCATCGGACAAAACTCTCGGGTCGTTCTGACACACGATGTGGCGCAGCGCGACAACCTGCGCGTGGGCCGTCACGACGGCGTGGCCAGCGTGATCGAGAGCCTCAAGGGGCAATCGCTCTTCGCGCACATCACACTGACCCGATCTGAGCGGTCGGCCATCGCCGCCCTGGTCACCGAGTTGCTCGAAGGAAACTAGCAAACCGGAACCGTCCTGACACGAAAGCGTTAACCACCGTTTCGTGTCGTGTTGACATCCGTTTACCTTCTCAGCGGTGAATGGGCATGTGACCCCACCTGTCTTTCGACGCTTTGTGGCCATCGGCGACTCCCTCACGGAGGGACTGGGTGACGACCGTTTTCACTGGGACCGCCGCCATGCGGGATGGGCCGACCGCCTCGCCGCGATAGTCCACGAATCCAACCGTCGTCAGGGAGAGAACCTGGCCTACGCCAACCTGGCGGTGCGTTCGCGAAAGGTCGAACACGTCATGTCGACGCAGCTGGATCAGGCGCTCGCGCTCACACCTGACCTCGTTACCGTGATGGCGGGAGGCAACGACCTGTGGCGCACAGGAATCGACTGGGTGGCCTTGCGTCGCCTCTATCGCGACGGCCTGGCCCGGTTGTGCGACTCGGGCGCCACCGTGTTGGTTGCCAACAGCATCAACCCCGTTCACGTGCGCGCTTTCGTGGCGGGACGCGGCCGGGCGGCTCGCATGACCGAGCTCATCGAGAGTGTCGCAGCCGAGAGGAACTGTGGCGTTATTGATCTGTTTCGCCTCTCGGCGCTCCACGACGTGCGGTCCTGGGCGCGCGATCGGGTGCACTTCGGGCAGGGAGCGCACAGCTATGTTGCCAATCATGCGGCGGATTTGTTGGGTCTTACCGACCGCATCCTGATGCCCGAGAACGAGATGCTCGCACACGCTCGTCGCACGGCGAGCGATTGGCTCATGTGGATAACGAACGACGTGGCCCCCTTCTACACGCGCGTTGCCCGGGGCACAACCGCGGGCGACAAGGTGGTGGCCAAGCGTCCTCAGCTCTCCTCAATCGACGGACACCCGTGGTCAATCGTCTCCACAAATGAATCTCGACCCGTTGGCCCAGTGTGGACGGCATCCGACGAACACGTTCCGTCTGCATCATTGGCGGTGGCCCGATGAGTCTGCGCGTGGCAATTGTGACTGAGTCGTTTCTTCCCGCACTGAACGGCGTGACGAATTCGGTTCTTCGAGTGATCGAGTCTCTTGAGAGCGCGGGTCACGAGGCCATGTTGATATCGCCGACCTATGCTGAGCGCTACTACGGCAACGTCGAGTGCTTCCGCGCGCCGGCGTTGCCGTTCAAACAGTTTGCCGTGGGACTTCCTAACCCCTACCTCACGAGCACGCTGGCGCAGTTCCAGCCGGACGTGGTTCACGTCGCGAGCCCGTTCTGGTTGGGTGGCCAGGCCATTGCCGCCGCCGCCAGGCTGCGTGTGCCGAGCGTCGCCATCTATCAGACCGACGTCAGCGGATACCTAGCCCGCTACAACATGCAGTTTGCCCGAGCTGCCGTGGATCGCATGATCGCGGCCATTCACGCACCTGCCACACTCACGTTGGCCCCCACGCTCGCGTCGGCGGGCTACCTCACCAAACTCGGCGTGAAAAACGTCGAGGTATGGGGGCGCGGGGTTGACCTCGAGCTCTTTCACCCCGATCGTCGCCTGACTCCCGAAGTCACGGCGATGCGGCAGATGATTGCCGGCGACAAGCGCGTCGTCGGTTTTATCGGTCGCCTCGCCGCCGAGAAACAGGTCAACCAGTTTGAGGCACTTGTTGATCTGCCCAACACGCACTTCGTTATCGTGGGAGACGGTCCGGAGCGCGCCAACCTCGAGGCGCGATTTGCGGGCAAGCCGGTGACGTTTCTTGGCTCGCTTCGCGGCGACGACCTGGCAAACGCCTACGCCATGCTCGACGTCTTCGTGCACTTTGGCGCGGAGGAGACCTTTGGGCAGACCATCCAAGAGGCGCAAGCCTCCGGAGTCCCGGTGGTCGCACCCGCATCGGGCGGGCCGCTCTTTCTCATCCAGCCCGGAGTGAATGGTTTTCTTGGCGAACCACATCGACCGCACACGTTCCGACCGTTTGTGCAAAACCTCCTCGCAGATGACCGCTTGCGCGCTCGCGTCGCTGAGGATTCTCGCAGGTCCGTGCGGTTAAAATCGTGGCATGCGAACAACGCCATCCTGCTTGACCACTATGACCGCGTGGTCGCTGCGGCAAAGCCGGTAGGCCAGCGTGAACGTCAATCTGCTTGATCCCGAGTCTCTCATCACGGCGATGGGTGCGTTTGCGCTCGTAGGCGTTGCCACGGTTATTTTCTTAGAGACGGCCACCATTGTCGGCTCGTTTCTTCCGGGCGATTCGTTGCTCTTCATCTTTGGCCTCGCCCTCGCCACCTATCTCGTCGATATCCCCTTCGTTCCGGCGGTAGGACTGGTCTTGGTGGCGGCGATTGCCGGCTCACAGGTCGGTTACTGGTTCGGACGGAAGGTGGGGCCGCGCGTCTTTGCGCGCAAACGCAACTGGTTCTTTAGCCCCACAACGGTCGAGCGGGCCAACGCGTTCTTCGAACACTACGGCTGGCGAGCGCTCATTCTTGCGCGATTTATCCCCGTGCTCAGGGCCCTCGTTCCGCTGGTGGCCGGCATTGCTCAGATGAAGCCGAGAAAGTATCTGCTCTTCAACGTGGTCGGCGGTGTTCTGTGGGTTGTCGTTCTCATGAACCTGGGGTACTTCCTCGGCCGCATCGAATACGTGGAGCGCAACATCGAGTGGTTCATGCTCGGTTTTGTGATTCTCTCGTCGGCGCCGTTCCCGATTGAGGTGCTCATCGCACGCCGACGTCACTTGCGTAACAAGGCGGCTCAGGCCGCTAGCGCAACCCCCGACGCCTAACCGGGGCCGGTCATCGACAGCACGTCGAGGGCCTTGTCGAGCTGCGCGAGCGTGAGTTTGGTGCCATCGACGTAGCCGAGTTCGATGGTGGCTTCGCGAATCGTGAGCCCCGTGGCCACAGCATGCTTAGCAATCTTGGCAGCAGCTTCGTAGCCGATGAACTTGTTGAGCGGTGTGACAATCGACGGGCTCGACTCGGCCATGGCGCGGGCGCGCTTCACGTTAGCTTCGAGGCCATCGATGGTCTTGTCGGCCAGCACGCGACTTGACGCGGCGAGCAGGCGGATCGACTCGAGCACGGCGGAACCCATGACGGGAATCTGCACGTTCAGTTCGAAGAGACCGGAGGCGCCCGCCCAGGCGACGGTGGCGTCGTTGCCGATAACGCGCGCACAGACCATGAGCACGGCCTCGGGAATGACGGGATTGACCTTGCCGGGCATGATCGAGGATCCCGGCTGCAGGTCGGGGATGTTAATCTCGGCGAGGCCAGTGTTGGGGCCGGAACCCATCCAGCGCAGGTCGTTGTTGATCTTGGTGTAGCTCACCGCGATGGTGCGTAGCGCGCCCATTGCTTCAACCAGGCCGTCCCGGTTGGCCTGGGCCTCAAAGTGATCGCGGCTCTCGGTGATGGGCAGCTTGGTCTCTTTGGCGAGCAGCTTGATCACGAGCTGCGGGAATCCCTTGGGCGTATTGATGCCGGTACCCACGGCCGTGCCGCCGAGAGGCACCTCGGCAACCCGGGGGAGAGCGGCCTTCACGCGCTCAATGCCCAGACGAACCTGTGCGGCATAACCGCCGAACTCCTGCCCGAGAGTAACGGGAGTGGCATCCATGAGGTGGGTGCGACCTGATTTCACAACCGTCGCCCACTTCTTTGCCTTCTTCTCGAGCGACTTAGCGAGGTAGTCCATGGCCGGAATCAGGTCGCGAATGAGTGCGCCTGTTACGGCAACGTGAACCGAGGTGGGAAAAACGTCGTTGGATGACTGCGAACAGTTGACGTGGTCGTTGGGGTGCACGGGCGTGCCCAGCTTGCGGGTGGCGAGCGTGGCAAGAACCTCGTTCATGTTCATGTTGGAGCTGGTGCCACTGCCGGTCTGGTACACATCGACGGGAAACTCGCCGTCGTGCTTGCCGGTGATGACCTCGTCGGCTGCGTAGGCGATGGACTCGGCGATCTTTGCGTCGAGAACACCCAACTGAGCATTGGCGAGAGCCGCTGACTTCTTGATTTGCGCGAGGGCGGCGATGTGGGCCGGCTCGAGGCCACTGCCAGAGATGGGGAAGTTCTCCACCGCGCGCTGTGTTTGCGCCGCGTACAGGGCATCTTTGGGAACGAGTACTTCGCCCATCGTGTCGTGCTCAACGCGGAACTGGGGGTCTTTCGCCACGGGGGATCCTTAGGGGTGAGAGGGCTTATTCGATGACGCCGACAACAACGTCGGGAACGACCCTGCCTTCACTGAGGCGATAGTTCGCTCCGACCACAGCAAGATTACCGGTGGCGATGGATTCCGAGATAAGTTCGCTGGCCTCGAGGAGTTCAGCGATGGTGTCGCGTAGGTGCTCGCGAGCCACCTCCATGGTGTCCAGTGCCGCGAAGTCAACGCTACCGTCGGCACCAAAGAGCTTTTGGGCGCCGGCAACGCGACGCACGGCAGGCGTAATTTTGCTCACCATCTCGGTAACGTGAGCCGGAAAACCGGGGTTCTCAGGGTCGAGTAGCGCGATGGAGCCCTTCACCGCACCGCAGTTGTCGTGGCCCAGCACCACGATGAGCGAGATGCCGACAACGCTTACCGCATACTCGAGCGAGCCAATGACCGAGTCGGAGATGATCTGACCGGCGTTCCGCACAACGAAAAGGTCGCCCAATCCCTTGTCGAAGATGATCTCGGCTGCCAGGCGGGCGTCGGAGCAGCCAAAGAGCGCAACGGAAGGAAACTGTGCATCCTGGAGCTCCGAGAGACGCTCGATGTCTTGACGCGGATGAGCTGGCTGACCAGCCACGAATCGCTCATTTCCGCGCTGGAGTTCAGCCCAGGCCTCGGCTGGAGTCATGCGGTTCACGGTGTCACCTGAGCGATCGACGCAGTGAGCGCGCGCGCGAGTTCAGCGAACTCCTCGACGGTGCCCGAGCCGGTGAGAATGAACGCATCTTCGAACGCGAACGCGAACGTGGCGAGGGCGTAGTCCACCGGTTCTGCCCCTTCGTCGTCCGAGTTGAGTGCGAACGTGGTCCATACCTGTCCTGCGCCGAGCGTGAGATCACCCGCCGGAACGCGATCCTCGAGAATGCGCCGCAGCCCTGCTTGGTCCGCACCAAACACCTGCCGGTAGGTGATGTACTCGTCTGTGGGGGTGAGGAAGTTGACCTTCCACACCGGAAGACCGTCAACGCGATCGAGTTTTGCCACGTTGGCGCGCCACGCGGCGGGCATGTCGGGCGTGATGAGCGGACCCTCAACAGACGACTGGGCCTCCACGCCGACGGCCGCATAGTCGACCTCCCAGTTTTTGGGGATGTCGGGGCGCGGCACAGCAAAGAAGATTATGGCAACGAGGCCGAGGGTTGCCAGCAGTGAGTAGATCAGGTTGTTGACCGTCTTGCGGGCGCGATACTGGCGCGAATCGTGTGCCCTTCGCGCCGCGGTCTCTTCCGGGGTTTCGGGGCGACCCAGCTCGGCAACCACACGAGGTAGTTTGCTCGCCTTCGGGGGCGCCATGCTAGGCGTCCGTGGCGTCGGCCGACTGATCGGCCGTGTCGTTCGACGCACCACTCGCCGCCTTAGCTTTGTTTAAGCGTTCCTTGGCGCCCACCAGCCACTCCTCGCAACGGGCGGCCAGCGCTTCGCCGCGCTCCCACAGCTCAATCGTCTGTTCGAGTGTGGCGGTACCCGCTTCGAGGTCTGCAACGACCTGCACGAGTTCGTTGCGTGCTTCTTCGTAGCTCAGCTTCGCGGGGTCGGTTGCCATGGTTTACATCCTATTTCGTGTCGTGCGGCGCACCAGCGTCGGTTGCTTCGCCGGTGCTTGTGGCGGCGAGGCGTCCGTCAGCCAGCATCAGGCTGAGTTCGGTACCGGCCGGAGCGTCGGCTGTGGACCGCACGAGTTTCTTGGTCTTCGTGAGGGCGATGGCGTAACCGCGGTCGAGCGTCTGCTGAGGCGAGAGCGACCGCAGTTGGGCGCGTAAGCCCTGCGCTTCGGCGCGCGCCATGTCGAGGGCGTGCATCACGATGCCGTGCCCGCGTTGCACGTGGCGCAGGATGTCTTCGGCGCGCTGATCGGTGATCCACTCGTGCGAGGCCAACACGGGGCGGCTGCGCAGCTGTTCGAGCCTGGTGACCTCATTGGCCACGATGTTCGTCACGCGATTGCGCAGGCGTGCGCGGGCGTCGGCCACGCGAGCCAGCTCTTCGGCAATGTCGGGCACCACGCGCTTGCCGGCATCGGTGGGGGTGGAGGCACGGAGGTCGGCAACGTCGTCGAGCAGGGGTCGGTCGGCTTCGTGGCCGATGGCGCTCACCACGGGCGTCTCGCAAGCGGCGACGGCGCGAACCAAGGCTTCGTCGGAGAACGGCAGGAGGTTCAAGAAGTCGCCGCCACCGCGCGCGATGATGATCACCTCCACCTCCGGAATCGCATCGAGCTCGGCCAGCGCCGCCATCACTCGGGGCGCCGTTTCGGGGCCTTGCACGGGAGTGTGCCGCACCTCAAAAACCGCGGCGGGCCAGCGCAGGCGGGCGTTCTTGAGCACATCCTTTTCGGCGTCTGAATCGGCGCCCGTAATCAGGCCAATGCGCGCGGGCAAGAACGGCAGGGGTTCCTTTCGCTCGGGGGCAAACAGCCCCTCGGCGGCCAGTTTGGCGCGCAACTTCTCGAGTTTCTCGAGCAGATCGCCCAGACCCACGTGACGCATCTGTTGAATGACGAGCTTGATGTCGCCGTTCTTCTTCCAGAAGTCCACCTTGGCCAGTGCGATGACGCGGTCACCGGCTTTGAGTTCGGCCGGAACCTGATCTGCCGCCGACGCCCAGATGGAGAAGCCCATCGCCGTTTCCTCGGCGAGGTCGCGCAGCGTACCGAATCGGCCCATCTTGCCGTTCGAAATCTGGGTGATCTCGCCCTCGACCCAGACGAGGCCCAAGCGATCGATGTATGCCTTGAGTTGCGCCGTGAGATTGGCAACCGACCACGGTTTCTCGAGCGTGGAGGCTTCGGCGTTCATGTCTCAAGGGTAGCCGAGCGCGCGCAGTCGTCCTTGTTGCGCATGGGATCTGTCCGGCGCGTTCCTGATTAACACTTCTTTTCAAATGCTCTACTATTAATGAAGAAATGTGTTCCTCGTGAAGAAAAGGACGTGAATCCGTGAAAAAGAAATTCGCTCTGGCCGCTTTAGGCGTGGTCGTTTCCGCAGTAACAGTGCTGGGTGTTTCGCCGGCGCAGGCGGCCACCGTGGGGAGCACCGAGAAGTACGAGCTGTGTGACGCTGCCGATGGTGCCGAAACGTTCACCATTGCAGGCGTGACGGCAGGGGACCTTCTGGTCTACAACTTCTATAAGTTCTCTAATGTCAGCGATTACACCGCCTCCTACATTGAGCCCTACATCCTTGTTGGTGACGCGGCCAACGAAACCAGATCTTTCACGGTGGCTGACGTGGCGGCCCTGGCAAATCAGGCGGGAATTACCGATTGGCCGCTTGAAATGAACGTTGTTGTCTACCCTGCGGGAACAACTAATTTCAACTTTGAAACCACGCCAAGCACGGCGTTTCAGTATTTTGCTGTCGGGATTAGGTTCCTTGGTGGCGGCCTCTATGAAGCATGTCCGAAGCCTGCTGTCGCGGAAGCGCCCGTATCGGACCAACTGCCAGACACGGGCGATAACGGCTCAACGATTGGTGTTTTCTCAGCAATCGCGGCTGGTCTGCTCGCTGCCGGCGCGCTCGCGCTCGTCACGGTGCGTCGCCGCCTCGCGCGCAACTAAAGTCACGCGCGACACCCTCGTCCAACTCCGCCAAGATCCCCCGAATAGTTTCTGGTTCGGGGGATCTTGCGCTCGCCCACCTACCCCTCGCCGCAGGTGTTGCCGAGCGCGCCGACGGTGAGGCGAGTACTGAGGCTGGCAACTCGTAGACTTGAGTCGTGAATTCATCAGTGGGGCTGGGCATGCCGCGACGCCCGGGAAGCACGACAACTCTTGAACACCTGTTGAGTGACGAGACGGTCACCGGCGCCAAGCGCATTCTGATTGCGGCCCCGCGCGGCTACTGCGCCGGCGTTGACCGCGCGGTTATCGCGGTAGAAAAGGCCCTCGACACGTATGGCGCCCCCGTCTATGTGCGCAAAGAGATCGTGCACAATGTGCACGTGGTGGCCGAGCTGAAAGAGCGCGGCGCAATCTTTGTTGAGGAGGTCGACGAGGTTCCTGAAGGCTCGCGGCTGGTCTTTAGCGCGCACGGAGTATCGCCGGCCGTGGTCAACGCGGCTGATGCCCGCTCGCTCAAAACAATCGACGCAACGTGCCCACTGGTGACCAAGGTGCACCGCGAGGTGGTGCGGTTTGACCGGGACAACGTGGAGATCCTGTTTATCGGTCACGCGGGTCACGAAGAGGTTGAGGGCACGATGGGTGAGGCGCCCGGGCGCGTCACGCTCGTTGATGGCCCGGCCGCTGCCGACACCGTCATTGTGAAGAATCCCGACAACGTGGTGTGGCTCTCGCAGACCACGCTGTCGGTTGACGAGACCATGGAGACCGTTGCCCGCCTGCGCGAGCGCTTTCCCAAGCTGCAGGATCCGCCCAGCGACGACATCTGCTACGCCACCCAGAATCGCCAAGTGGCCATCAAGAAGGTTGCGCCGAATGCCGACGTGGTGCTCGTGGTGGGTTCGGCCAACTCGTCCAACTCAGTGCGGCTCGTCGAGGTTGCCCTCGAGTACGGCGCGCGTGAGGCGTACCGCGTCGATTACGCGAGCGAAGTTGACCCCGAGTGGTTGCGGGGAGCGACCACGGTAGGCGTGACGAGCGGAGCTTCCGTGCCCGAAGAGCTCGTGACCGAACTGCTCGAGCTGCTGGCCACAGGCGGATACAAGGACGTGATCGAGGTCAAGACAGCCGAGGAAGACCTCATCTTCTCTCTACCCAAAGAACTACGCCCCAGCCGTCAGGGCTAGCTTCTGAATCCTTCCGACGCCGTCGCGCGGAAGATGGCCGCTTAGGCGACGGGTGCTGGTTCCACACTGATGCTTGGCGTTGGTCCGGGCGTCGCAGTGCCCGGCTGAAGAGCCTGCGTGGCCGCCCAGAGGGTCTCGATAAATGCCGGGTCGCTCATGAGGCAAATGAGTTGCCCGCCAAAAATCACGGCCGAGGTGGAGACGTAGCCCACAATCGGTACCCAAAACGCGAGTTTCTTTGCCGTGATTCGGCGCACCGTGGCCCATACGGCGAGACCAAAAATGAGACCCTCGAGTGTGATGATGGCCAGCCCCACCGGCTCCGCGAGACCTTGATCCGTATACGTGATCTTGGCAAATTCGGGCATCTGTGCGTGCAAGTCGGCCAGCAGTCGGTTGAGCGTCATCGACATGTTGAGATATTCACCGAGTGACGAGAACATGCTGATTCCGCCCACGACGAGCAGGGAAATGGCCACCACCCGATCGAGGGGGAAGCGCCGAGGGGTGAGCAGGTCGTCTGTGGGCGGCGTCTTCTCGATGTCTTTAGCCACGGGTTACTTTCCCGCGTGCCCGGCAGAACCGAGCTGTTGCGCGGCCTGAACGACGCGCGCCGCCATGCCGGTTTCGGCAATCTTGCCCCAGGCCCGCGGGTCGTAAATCTTCTTGTTGCCCACTTCACCGTCCACTTTGAGCACGCCGGAGTAGTTGGTAAACATGGTGTCGGCAATCGAGCGGGTGAACGCGTACTGCGTGTCGGTGTCGATGTTCATTTTGATCACGCCGTTGGACACGGCTTCAGCAATCTCGGCGTCGCTGGAACCTGAGCCACCGTGAAACACGAGGTCGAAGGGCTTGGCGCCGGTGCTGAACTTTGCTTGCACGCTGTCTTGGATTTCTTTGAGCAGCTCCGGTCGCAACTTCACGTTCCCGGGCTTGTAGACGCCGTGCACATTGCCGAAGGTCATGGCAGCCATGTAGCGGCCGGCTTCACCGAGACCCAGCGCCTCCACTGTGGCGATGGCGTCTTCGACGGTGGTGTACAGGTTGTCGTTGATGTCGTGGCTCACGCCGTCTTCTTCGCCACCCACAACGCCAATCTCCACCTCGAGAATGGCGTTGATCGCGCGCGTCTTGGCCAGCATGACCTGCGCGATCTCGAGGTTTTCCTTGAGTGGCACGGCCGAGCCATCCCACATGTGCGATTGAAAGAGGGGCTCGCGACCGGCCTTGATCTCTTCTTCGCTGGCAGCGATGAGTGGATTCACAAATCCGTCGAGGGCATCCTTGGGGCAGTGATCGGTGTGCAGGGCGACGGTGATGGGGTACGAGGCCGCCACCTCGCGAGCGAAGCGAGCGAACGCGATCGCTCCCGTGGCGCGCGCCTTCACCGTGTGGCCGGCAAAGTAATCGGCACCGCCGGTGGTCACTTGGATGATGCCGTCTGACCCAGCTTCGGACAGGCCCTGCAGGGCAGCATTGAGCGTCTGCGAGCTTGAGACGTTGATGGCCGGGTATGCAAAGCCTTGGGCCTTGGCCCGGTCGAGCATGGCGGCGTACTGGTCCGGGGTGGCGATGGGCATTACTTCTCCTCGTGGGCGAGCACGGACGCGAACGCGACCGACTTCAGTCTAATGAAGGCGAACGCGTGCGGATAAAGTGAAGTCATGACCTCTGTTGCCGGCCCCCTGCGCATTCACCCTGATCGAAACCTCGGCATGGAACTGGTGCGTGCCACCGAGGCTGCTGCTATTCGGTCGTTCCCGTTTGTAGGACGCGGTGACAAGAACGGTGCCGACGGCGCTGCCGTGGATGCCATGCGCGCATTTCTCAACACGGTCGACTTCTCGGGAACAATCGTGATCGGCGAGGGCGAGAAGGACAACGCCCCCATGCTCTTCAACGGCGAGGTAGTGGGTACCGGCGATGGGCCCTCCTGCGACATCGCGGTTGACCCCATTGATGGCACGAGTCTCACCAGCGCGGGACGGCAGAACGCCATCTCCGTCATCGCCGCCTCCGACCGTGGAACCATGCTGGATGCCTCGAGCGTTTTCTACATGGACAAGCTCGTGACGGGCTTCGAGGGTGTGGGCATCGTCGACATTCGCCAGTCGATTGCCGAGAACATTCGTGCGCTCGCCGCAGCAAAGGGGAAGCCCGT
>DBCH01000073.1:18021-25136 GCA_002292955.1 Microbacteriaceae bacterium UBA963
CTCGACGGCGATGTTGCCGGTGGCATCAACGCGGCCCGCGAGGAAGCGCGCATCGATATGTGTATTGGAATTGGCGGTAGCCCCGAGGGCATCGTGACCGCGTGTGCCATCAAGGCGCTGGGCGGTTTTATCCAGGGACGCCTCTCGCCCAAGGACGATGCCGAGGCACAGACCGGCGTCGACGCGGGTCTCAAGATGGATCACGTCTATGAGGCCAACGAGCTGGTCAACTCCGACAACACCTTCTTTGTGGCCACCGGCGTGACCGATGGCGCCTTGGTCGGCGGTGTGCGTCGCAAGGGCCCCATTATTCGCACCGACAGCATCATCATGCGGGGCAAGTCAGGCACCATTCGACGCGTGCAGGCCGACTACCTCGCCGAGCGCTGGGTCTAGTAGTTCTCGAGGCCTCGACCCCATCCTCGACGAAGCGCCCGTGACTCAGAACGATGACTGCTCTGAGCGAACTGGGGATGTTCTTGGAATCCGGAGCGTCACCGCTCAGTCCCTCTATCGTTTCCGGTTGAATGACAAGTGTGTTCTCCGCCCACGTGACCTCGCCCAGTCACTCCCCTGGCATCAGATGGGCGATTCGCGCGCCGATCATTGTGGCCGCGGTCTTTCTCTCGGTTCTCGTCAGGGCGGTAACCGGGGAAGAATCACCCTTTGAGATTGGGCGCGCCCTTCAGGACGGCACAACATTCGCCCTCGGAGTCTTCATCGAGTCACTGCCATTCGTCATCTTGGGCATTCTCCTCTCGGTGGTCGTGCAGGTCTGGCTGCCCCCTCGATTTCTCATGCGACTTCTTCCCCGCGGGGGCGTTATGCGTCGCGTTGTCCTGTCAATGTTGGGCATTCTCTTGCCCGTGTGTGAGTGCGGCAACGTTCCCTTAGCTCGCGGTCTGGTTGCTCGCGGCCTGAGCCCCGCCGATTCGATGACATTTCTGTTGGCCGCACCCATCTTGAATCCGATCACGATCCTCGCGACGTTTCAGGTTTTTGGGTGGGACGGCGGAATTCTTATCGCGCGCGTGCTTGCCGGTTTTGTCATCGCAAACCTCGTGGGATCAATCTTTAGCCTTCGCCAGAGACAGGACCTGCTGTTGACGAAGAAGTTTGCCGCTTCCTGTTCACGCAGTCACAGTGTGGACAGTAGGTCGCGAACGACACAGTCGTTCGTCATGTTTGCTAAAGAAACCTCGGCAGTCATGCCCGCGCTGCTCATTGGATCATTGATTGCCGGGTTCATTCAGGTTGCGGTGGAACGCAAGGTTCTTCTGGCACTGGGAGCCGACCCCATCCTCTCGGTTTTCACGCTCATGATTCTCGCGGTTGTCATCTCGATGTGTTCCAACGCAGATGCTTTTTTTATCCTGAGCCTTGGCTCGCTTTTTTCACCGGGGGCCGTCATCGCCTTCCTCGTTCTTGGCCCCATGGTCGACATCAAGATGATTGCCCTCATGCGCACCACGTACACAACAAAGACGGTCGCTCAGCTGGTCGCAATTGTTGTGTTGTGCGTCGCGGTCCTCGGACTGTGGGTGAATTATGCGAGTTAACCGAATCATGGCCAGGTGGCTGGGTCTTGTGCTCGTGCTCATCGGCATTGTGTCAACCGTGTGGTTGGCCATCACGGGTCAACTGACGCTCTACATTCATCCGCGATACGAACTTTTCACGGTTATCTTGGCGGCGTTGGGGGCAATTTTTACCATCGGCGCTCTCTTCGTGGTTGGCGGCGCAAAGGATCGGGAAGACCACGAACACGGCGAGCAGCACGATGACCTCAAGGACCTGGAGCCCGATGATCGTGCGTGGGGAAAGCACCGCACTTTCCGGACGAAACGAACGTTTCCGCACCTGCGAAGCTTCTGGCTCGCCACGAGTAGCATCCTTGTTTCGGCCGCGGCTGTGGTGATTCTTCTCGTTTTGCCCCCAGCCACCCTCTCGGTCCAGGTTGCTAGCGAACGTGATGTTGCCGACTCATCACTCAGGATCAGTGAATCTGAGTCCGTTTCTCTCGTGGGAGCCGACAGCACCACCTTCACTGTCAAAGACTGGGCCATTCTGCTGGGTACTCGCGATTCGGGTTCGATCCTGAATAAGCAGGCAAACGTCACGGGATTTGCCGTGGGGTCAGATGACCCCAATATTTATTTCCTTTCCCGTTTCTTGATTTCGTGCTGCGCCGTGGACGCCCAGCCCGTGGGAGTCCCTGTCTACGACCCTGGGTGGTCATCTCGTTTCCCCGCCGGCACGTGGTTGGATGTTTCAGGTGCGTTCACGTCTGGCGCGGATGTCACCGCGGCTCCCGCATTCGTGCTCAGGCCCAGCGCTGTGGAGATTATTGAGGAGCCGAGCAATCCCTATGTCTTCTAGCGCACCGTTACCCCAAAGCGTTCGTGGCAAAGAGCCTCGTTTTGTTGCCGCGCTGGTCATCACGGTCACGGTGCTCTCACTAGCCACGGCAATTCTCATGGGCCTCAACTGGTTACGAGGACCGTATGCGATGGACAGTGCAATTGACGTGACGGCGGTGACAGTCTCGCAGCGAGAAACTCTCGTGATCAAGGCGGATCAACCCCTCTCCGAAAAAGGCCCGGTAACGACCGCCATCTCGCCCGAGGGCAAAACAAGTGCCGTTGTTGAGGGCAGCAATGTGCGAGTTTCAATTGAGCAGCCTCTGCGCTACGACACGTCCTACACGGTGACGGTAAGGGCCGCAGCAGCCTCCTCGAATAGGGAAGGAACACTCCGTGCCGAGTTCACGACGGAGAAAGCTGAAATCGTGACGCTCGAGCGCAATCCTGATTCAGCCGCTGAGGGACCAGGAAGAGATTCGGTCGTCAGGAGAACGCTCGGTGAGACTCAGGGCTACACCGTCTTCAGCGCGGACAAGATTCAAGACGTTGTGGTACTCAACGAGTCCGTCGTGGTGTCAACGCTCGATGCAAATTCTCTCAGTCAGCTGACCTACCAGCCGTTTCAGGGAGGTAATTCTCTAGATGTCCCCGTACCGACACCGGGACTCATCACAAGCCTTAAGTCCAGCGGACTCACGGGTCTGGTCGGTTTCCTCGTGGCGCCAGTTTCTCAAGGCTCGTCGGCTCTGCTCTACGTGACAAATCCCCAGGCTGACGCGCCCCCCACCCTGGTCCGCGCGCCGGACGGCACGTCCATGGTCGTCAACGCGTGGAACTGGGTTCCAAATTCCACGTCGCTCGTCGTTCAGGATTCGGAACAGATGATGTGGCTTATCGATTACACGGGCGCAACGGCTCCGGAGGCCATTGGTCGTCACACAGAGTTCAGGGGCTTTGTGCCGGGGCAGGATACCTTCCAAGTGGCAGATCCCGCATCGTCGAGTTTTATTGACCTCAAGACCGGCGTTAAAGAAGAAATCGCATTCGGCCCCGCGCCACTGTTGCCCGGTGAACAGCAGGTTGACACAAGGTTCCTCTCCGACCGCACCACGTACGTGCAGATTGTTGCCACCTTGGTCGACATTTCGGACAAGAATCCGTTCACCTTTTCTGTACGCCGCGTCGACGGACTTGAGGCCGTTCCCATTCTGACCCCGACGTTGGAGAGAGGAGTGTTTCGTTCACTGTGTGTTTCTCCCAACAGCCAGTACGTCGCAGTGGTGGAGACTCCTCCTGATGCCGAACCGGGCTTCTATCTGGGAAATCCTGTTTTCACGGGAGCCTCAACGATTATCGCCTCGGCAATGACCGGCGAGATTTCCCAGGTTGTTCCGGGCGTCTTTGATGCGTGGTGTCAGTGAGTTCGGTGAGGCCATGCTGCTCAGGCTGTCGACACCGTGATTCCCGCAGGTTTATCCCTCGAAGACGACCTCGGCGGGTCCATCGACGTCCTCAAACAATCGCATAAAGACGTCGGAGATTTTGGTCGGGGAGAAGGCGGTTGCGGGATCAACAACGCCAGCAATCGTTACCGTGTGGACTCGGATTCCTTCCGGCTCTAGTTCTTGGCGCAGGAGAAGTGCCGCACTACGAGCCATGGCCTTACCCACGGAGAGAATGCCAAACTCACTCGACGGGTAGAGCGAGAAACCCCCGCCCGTTACGAGGACAACGCCATCAGCGGCCTTGAGTCCCGGCAGTGCAGCCGCGGTCGAACTCACCAAGGAATTGAGGTTCACCTCTGAAGCACTTCGGATCTCCTCGTCGGAAGCCTTGAGGAGTGGACCGCCAATCCCTGACGCGTTGTAGACCAGGGCGGAGATGGGCTCAGTCACCTGAGAAATGATGCGAGCGATGTCGCCGGGTACAGAGGCGTCACCCGAGCGAACCGTGACGCTCACTCCCATGTCCCGTAACGGAGAAGCAATACCTTCGAGGTTCTTCTCGTTTCGCGCAATCAACATAATCGGGTAACCGTTTTTGGCGAAGGCCGTGGCGACAGCCCCGCTGACTCCTGGACCCGCCCCCACGATGATGACCATGTCTTTGTTCTTCATTTTTCTTACCTATGCATTCCGTGAGAGGTTGATGAGGGGACACCGTGTGAACACGAGGGACGTGCTCAGTTATTCCCCATCATGCCGTCATCCGGGCGCTTACTCGTCGCTCGTGAGTTCTTCTTTACGAAAACCTTCGGTGGCCGCGGTGATGGCGGGCACCTCTTTGAGAGTGACGTTGGGATCCATGCCGGGGAACTTTTTTGCGGTGGTGAGCATGTTGCGCTCGAGCGAACCGGCGAACTCGTTGTAACTCCTGACCGCCTTATCGAGAGCCGAACGCAGTGAGTCGGCGTGGCCGGCCACAACACCCACGCGTTTGTAGAGCTCCTGGCCGAGCTTGATGATTTCGGTGACCTGTTCAGCTGCCACCTGCTGGCGCCAGCTGTAGGCCACTGTCTTGAGAACGGCCCAGAGGTTGACCGGCGAGGCGAGGGCTACGCGCTTCGTGAACGCGTACTCGAGCACCGTGGGATCGAGTTCGAGAGCGGCCGAGAGCAGCGACTCACTGGGAACGAACGCGATGACAAACTCCGATGCGCCGTCGACGCCGTCCCAGTAGGCCTTGCTGCTGAGGCTGTCGATGTGGGCACGCACAGCTTTGACGTGGTCTTTCATCAACTTGTCGCGCTGGGCTCCCTGCTCGCCAGCCGCGTTCGACGGAATCTGGCTTGCCTCGAGGTAGGCGGTAAACGGCACCTTGGCATCAACCAAGATGGTGCGCCCACCGGGAAGGCGAATGGTCATGTCGGGGCGAATCTTGCCCCCCTCGGTGGTTGTTGTTTCTTGCGTGGAGAAGTCCACGAATTCGAGCAGGCCCGCTACCTCGACGATGCGGCGCAGCTGCGCCTCGCCCCACTGACCCTTGACGTTGTTTGAGCGCAGCGCACTGGCCAGCGACTCGGTGGTGGCGCGCAGTTCGTCACCCGCGCGACGGCTGTCGGTGAGCTGCTGAGTGATGAGTCCGTGCTGTTGCTTCTGTTCGTTCTCCATGGCGTTGACCTTGACGGTCATCTGGTGCAGCACCTCTTTAATGGGCGTGAGCTCGGCCACCACGCGCGCATCGCGCTCCTGCTGATCGACCAAGTCTTTGTTGCGCTGAGCGAGCGCATCAATCTGGGCTTGGCGCTCCATGCCCACGGCCTCGGCCTGGGCGAGGCGCACTCCCAGCGAGGCGTCGCCGTTCTGGGCCGCACGCGACCCGCGCACAATCCAGGCCACAAGGAATCCCACCACGAGGCCGACGACGGCCCCCACCAACAGCGCAACAATGTCCATGCGTTTAGTGTGTCACCGCCCTCGGACACCGGACGGTTGCCACGACCGTAACGGCTCAACGCGCCACACGCTTCAGCGCGCCCGAGCCACAGCGGCTAGATTCGTAGTACCCACACCGAGGAGTCGATATGTCTGATCTTCCGCTCATTCCCCACTGGATCAACGGCGCCGCGGTGGCCAGCACCTCAGGCCGCACGGCTCCCGTTTTCGACCCCGCCCTCGGCGTGGTCACTAAGAACGTTGGCCTTGCCAATCGTGCTGAGATTGATGCCGCCATCGAGTCGGCAACGCTCGCTTTCCCTGCCTGGCGCGACGCCTCACTAGCCAAGCGCACCCAGGTGATGTTCGCGTTCCGCGAGCTGCTCAATGCGCGCAAGGGAGAGCTGGCCGAAATCATTACGAGCGAGCACGGCAAGGTGCTCTCCGATGCACTTGGCGAGATTGCTCGCGGTCAAGAGGTCGTGGAGTTCGCGTGCGGCATTCAAGACCTACTCAAGGGTTTCTATTCGGAGAACGCATCCACCAACGTCGACGTGTACACGATTCGTCAGCCCATCGGAGTGGTGGGCGTCATCAGCCCGTTCAACTTTCCGGCCATGGTGCCGCTGTGGTTCGTGCCCGTTGCCATTGCCGCGGGTAACGCCGTGGTGCTCAAGCCCAGCGAGAAGGACCCATCTGCCGCTATTTGGCTGGGTCACATCCTCAAGGAAGCCGGTCTCCCCGACGGCATCTTTACCGTGTTGCAGGGCGACAAGGAAGCCGTTGACGGCCTGCTGACCCACCCGGATGTTGCCGCCGTCTCGTTCGTCGGCTCGACCCCCATTGCCAAGTACGTCTACGAAACCGGCGCGGCCAACGGCAAGCGCGTTCAGGCTCTCGGTGGGGCCAAGAACCACATGCTGGTTCTGCCGGATGCCGACCTCGATCTGGTGGCCGACTCGGCCATCAACGCCGGATTCGGTTCGGCGGGCGAACGCTGCATGGCCATCTCGGTGGTCGTTGCCGTGGAGCCCGTGGCCGATGAACTGATTGCTAAGCTCACCGAGCGCATGGCCAAGTTGACGGTTGGCGACGGTCGTCGCTCGTGCGACATGGGCCCGCTGGTCACCGAGGTTCACCGCGACAAGGTTGCCGGCTACATCGACGTGGCTGCGAAAGACGGTGCCACCGTGGTCGTCGACGGCCGCGGCATCGAGGTGGACGGCGACCCCAACGGATTCTGGCTTGGGCCAACACTTCTCGATCGCGTGCCCACCACGTCGAAGGCCTACACGGAAGAAATCTTTGGCCCGGTGCTGAGCATCGTGCGCGTGGCCAGTTACGACGAGGGCGTGAACCTCATCAACTCGGGTGCGTT
>DBCH01000090.1 GCA_002292955.1 Microbacteriaceae bacterium UBA963
CAGGAGTGGTCGGGCTACGCATCGGCGCTCGCCGAAGTCATTGAACAGCTGGAGCACCTCAGCGGCGGTCTCTTGCAACTGGCTATGGGCGGCACCGCGGTTGGCACGGGCCTGAACTCCCCCGAAGGTTTCGGCGACGATGTTGCCAAGGTCATTGCCAAGCTGACGGGCTACCCTTTCCGCACGGCAAGCAACAAGTTTGCCGCGCAGGGAACGCTGGACAAACTGGTGGCCGCGCACGCCGGCCTCAAGCTTGCCGCTGTGACCCTGTTCAAGATTGCCAACGACATGCGCTGGCTGGGATCAGGTCCGCGGACCGGACTGCAAGAGCTCATCTTGCCGTCGAACGAGCCGGGCTCGTCAATCATGCCCGGCAAGGTAAACCCCACTCAGGCCGAAGCCATGCTCATGGTGTGCATTCAGATCATGAGCTCGGATGTTGCCGTGCAGTGGGGCGGATCCGAGGGCAACTTTGAACTCAACGCCTTCCGGCCCATCCTCATCAACAACTACCTGCACTCCGCGCTAATCTTGGGCGACATGGCGGATCACTTCCGGGAGTTCATGATTGAAGGGGCGCAACTGAATCGCAAAAAGATTCAGGAGAACATTGAGAACTCGGTGATGATGGTCACCGCACTCTCGCCCATCATCGGATACGACCAAGCATCCGTGATCTCGCACTACGCCATCGATCATGGGTTGACGCTGAAGCAGGCAGCGCTTGCCAACGGCGTAACCGAAGAGCTCTACGACCGAGTGGTCGTCCCCCTGAACATGACACACCCGGACAGGCCGAGCACAGCCGCAAAATCTCCCGCCAAGGTGGGGGCAAAGGTGGCTGCAAAAAAGTCAGCGGGAACCAAATAGATGGCGGACACGAGAAAGGCTAAAGACCAGCTGATTGATGAAATCGGCGGTCGATCAAAATTCAGCGCGGACTGGGGGAACAAGACCACTCGGTTCCGCCGGCTGTTTGCCGAGTTCATCGGCATGTACGGCCTCACGTTTGTGCTCTCGGGTGGCGCTGCAACGTTGGACACCTGGGGCGGCGGAATCCCTCCCTTTGCCAACGTTGTCATCCTGTCGCTGATCTCGGCACTGTGGCTCACGGCAGCCATTTATTTCTTGGGTGACATTTCTGCCCACTTCAACCCCGCAATGACCCTCGCGTTCGCGCTCCGAGGGGACATGGGGTGGTTGATGGCCGGCGCCTATTGGATCGTCCAGTTTGCGGCGGCAGCGGCGGGTTCTCTCACCGCGCTGGCGTTTTTTGGCACGGCCGGCAACCTGGCCGCGACGCGCCCGCAACCTGATGCCCTCTGGGCTGCCGCCGGCTTTGAGGCCATTATTACCTTCGGTCTTGTTCTCATGGTTTTGGGCATTGCCAATGGGCCAAAGCTCAACGGACAGTTTGTTCCGCTAGCCGTGGGCGCCTACATCCTTGCGTGGGGAACGATGGGTGGCCTTTTCGAGGGTGCCGCCATGAACCCAGCCCGCGCCTTTGGGCCTGACGTTGCCCTGGGTGATCTTTCGACCTGGTGGGTGTACCTGCTCGGGCCCTGTGTTGGCGCCATTGTTGCCGTGGGAGCTGCAAAGCTCTTGCGGGGTCCCGCGACGAGCCAAGAAGCCATGGCCGCGATGGGCAACCCCGAGGGCCGCTAGGGCAACGGGCTTCGGCGCGAGAACACGCCGGCAAAGAGGGCGTGCAACAGGGGTAAGCTCGAGACGGCAAGCAGAACGATGCCGAGAGTCTCGATGCGATCGATCACGATGAGTCCGCCCACAAAGAGGGCCGCAAAGAGCACAGCAGAAATCACGCGACGCAGTGTGCGGTTGAGGATGCGCGTGCGCCGCTCCAGTTCGGGGGACCGCACCGAGAGCTGGCCCATTTCTGCGCGCGAGATGAGGGCATCGATGCGCTTGGGCAGTTTGGCCGCGAGTTGAAGTGACGAGAGGCCGTCGCTGAGGAAGGCCCGCACCACGTTGCCGCCCTCGGCGCGCACCAGTTTGGCCGAGTAGGGTTCAACGGCGTTCCAGAGGTTGAACTCGGGGTTGAGCGAGCTGCACATGCCCGAGATGAGCGAGAGGGCCCGCACCACGAGCAAGAAATTCTCGGGGAACTGGAAGGGGAGCGCCCGAACCACGTCCGCGAACTCGCGGGCAAAGGCCCGATACTCCTGCGGGTCGACCTTCTGAAGTTCGGCAAAGCCCAGCCCACCAAAGCGATCGAAGAGTTTGACGAAGGCGCGCTCCAGTTCAACCGTGTCGGCGCTCGGCATGAGCACTCCCACGTCGCGCATGCCCTCGATCATGCCGGCGCCGTCGCGCGAGGCCGCGGCAATCAGGGTGGAGCGCAGCGCCTTAGCGAGCCCCGCCGGCACTTGCCCCATCATTCCGAAGTCAATAAATGTCAGCCGCCAGTTTGGGGCGGTCTGGCCGTCCGCCGGCGGAAGCGGCTGCACGAACACGTTGCCCGGGTGCGGGTCGGCGTGAAAGAAGCCGTCGATGAGCACCTGGTCGAGCATGATGCGCGCAAACTCGTCGGCAACGTCGTGCGGGTTGATGCCGGCAGCCCGCAAACCGTCGAGATCGGTGATCTTGATGTCGGTGACGTCTTCCTGCGTGAGCACGCGCCGCGTTGACCGCTCCCACACCATTTCGGGAACGCGCACGCGCGGGTTGTCGGCAAAGTTCTGACCAAACCGCTCGGCATTGGCGCCCTCGTTGAGGTAGTCAATTTCCTCGAGGCATGTGGCGGCGAACTCCTCCATCAGTCGGGGCATGTCAGCGCGACGGTTGATGAGGCGAATGCGACTCAGCCATCCCGCAACCCTGCGAAGTGCACGAAGGTCGATGTCGACCACCGTGTCGATGCCCGGGCGCTGAATCTTGATGACGACGTCTTTCAGGCCGGTGAATTCCTGGTCGCTTTCCGACAAAACGGCCCGGTGTACCTGGCCGAGCGAGGCGGCAGCCAGCGGCTCGGGGTTGACCCAGCTGAACGCCGTCTCGAGCGGAACGCCCAGCTCGCGTTCGGCCAGTGCGCGAATGGCGTCGAACGGCACGGCCGGGACCTCGTCCTGCAGGCCAATCAGTTCGTTGGTGATGACGGGCGGAAGCACGTCAAGCCGCGTGGACATGAACTGGCCGAGCTTGATCATGAGGCCACTGAGGCCGAGGGCGAGCCCGTGAAACCGGCGCGCGATCAGGGTGAGCCGACGGGTGCGGGTTCGTGCCGAAATCGAGCGAAGGCCCATGCGGGGCAGCGCGAGCTCAAACCACCACGTTGACACAAGTTGCCGAGCGGCAAAGCGAATGATGCGTCGGTAACGCGAGCGCGCTCGACGCGCGGTCATGGGTTCGCTAGCGATGCCGGAGTTGGATTGTGCCACTCTCTAATCTTGCGCTAACAACGCCCTCAGTTTTTTCGCGGCCTCGTCGAGAACGCTCGTGGCCTCGAGAATTTTGTCTTCCTTGGCCTTGCGGGCAACGTCGGCGGCAGCGCGGGCCACGGTGAGGCCTGCCATGGCCAGGGCTCCACGGGGACCGGGCTCACGGTCGCTGCCCGTTGCCCACGGGGCAGGCTTTGCCGCGTCAGCCTCGGCAACGGCACGACCGGCATCGGTGAGCGAATACGTGCGTTTTCCCGCGGACTCCTTTGAGGCGACCAGGCCTTCGTCGGCAAGAAGCTGAAGCGCGGGATAAACCGAGCCGGGGCTGGGCTTCCAGACTCCGCCACTGCGCGTCGAAATCTCGTGGATGATCTGGTAACCGTGCATCGACGACTCGGTGAGGAGCCGGAGGATGGCGGCACGAACATCGCCGCGCTTCATGCGCATGTCCACATTCCGTGTGAACTGCTTGCGCAAATCGTCGAGTGTCTCCCACGCCGAAGCACCCATCCGCGCGCCGTCGGAATTCTTAAACCAGGACTCTCTCATGATGACCTCCATGGAATCGGTAGGGGAATGACTGCATTCTTAACGATATATCGTTACGCGCCCCCCGGTGGACGATTAGCGGTCGAACATCGCCATCTGGGTCGGACCGTGGTGATCGCCCAGCGGCTGGGTGATGTTGTCGAGTCGGGCAACTTGGTCGGGAGTGAGAGCAACATCCACGGCACCGAGATCTTCTTCAAGATGCGGGATGCGGATGGTGCCGGGGATGGGCACCCAGTCAGCACCCTTGGCGAGTAGCCAAGCGAGCGACACCTGAGCCGGGGTGGCACCCACCTCAGCGGCCACCGCAACAATCTCCTGGACGCGACGTAGGTTCTCATCGAACACGTCCTCAACGAATCGGGGGTTGGAGAGCCGCCAATCGTTGTCGTCGAGCTGGTCGCGCGAGGTGATCTTCCCTGACAACATGCCCCGACCGAGCGGCGAATAGGGCACAAAGCCGATGCCCAGCTCGCGCAGCGCATCCAGCGTGCCGTCATCGCCGTCACGCGTCCAGAGGGAGTACTCCGATTGCAGCGCGGTCACGGGATGCACGGCATGCGCTCGCCGGATGGTGGCCTGGCCGGCCTCAGAGAGCCCGATGTGACCAATCTTGCCCTCGTCAATGAGGTCCACGAGCGTGCCCATCACGTCTTCGATGGGAATGGTCTTGTCCACGCGGTGTTGGTAGTAAAGGTCGATGTAGTCAACGTCGAGGCGCTTGAGCGAGCCCTCGATGGACACACGGATGTTCTCGAGTGAACTGTCGGGAGCGGGTCTCCCCACGTTCGAGCGCAGTCCGAACTTGGTTGCCAGCACCACCTTGTCGCGGCGACCCTTGATGGCCTTGCCCACGAGCACTTCGTTCTTCTCGGGCCCATAGATCTCGGCCGTATCGATGAGGGTCACGCCCAGATCGAGCGCGCGGTGGATAACCGCAATAGAGTCGGCGTCGGGCTGCTTGTGGCCGGTGTAGATGTGCGACATGCCCATGCAGCCCAAGCCAATGCGGGAGACGGGAAGTGAGCCGAGTTGCGTGTATTCCACGAGGTGCGTCCTTACGAGGAGAGGGAGGGCAGAGCCGTGAGCGGCAGGTTCTATTCTGGCGCACGCGCGCTCGCCGGCGCGCTCGTGCTGCGCGGGGCGGCATCGCGTGTGGGCCTGTTGCCCACGGAATCCTGCTCGGCCACCAACTTCGAATAGAGGCCCTTCTTTTTCATGAGCTGCGCGTGCGTGCCCTGCTCCACCACGCGGCCGGCATCAATCACATAAATGATGTCGGCATTGACGATGGTCGAAAGTCGGTGCGCGATGGCAATCGTCGTGCGGTTGCGCGCAGCCTTGTCGAGCGTCTTTTGCACAATGCGTTCGGAGACGGTGTCGAGCGAACTCGTGGCCTCATCAAGGATGAGCACGCTCGGGTCTTTGAGCAGGACGCGCGCGATGGCCACGCGCTGCTTCTCCCCACCACTCAATCGATACCCGCGTTCGCCAACGAGCGTGTCGTAGCCCAGGGGGAACGTGGCAATGGTCTCGTGAATGTTGGCCGCCTTGGCGACTTTGATCAACTCGGCGTCGGTGGCGTCCGGCTTTGCATAGCGCAGGTTCTCGGCAATCGTGGCGTGAAACAGGTACGTCTCTTGGCTCACAATTCCGATGTTGGCGATGAGCGAGTCGGCCGTGAGTTCGCGCACGTCGGTGCCGGCAAACATCACGCGCCCCGACTCCACGTCAAAGAACCTCGGCACGAGGTACGACAGCGTGGTCTTGCCCGAGCCGGACGGACCCACGAACGCCACGAACTGCCCGGGCTCTACCTTCAGTGACACGTCGATCAGCGTGGGAGTTTCGTCTTCCCCCGCTCCGGGATACCTGAAGGTCACCCGGTCGAATTCGATGCGGCCCACCTTGGCCGGGTCGACGGTTTTGGCGTCGGGCGCGTCAGCGATGGCGGGCACCAGGTCAAGGTACTGAAAAATGCGGGCAAAAAGCGCCTGCGAGGTTTGCAGATCGAGCCCCACCTGCATCACGTTCATCAGCGGGAACAGCAGGCGCGCCTGCACCGTGGTGAACGCCACGATGGTTCCGATGGTCACGTCTACGCCACCGGCAATCAGGTAGCCGGCAACCAAATAGATTACGGCGGGAATCGATGACAAGAAGATCTGCACCATCGCAAAGAACCACTGGCCCGACATGGCCTGGCGCACCTGCAGGCCAATCTGAACCTTGTTCTCGTTGTCGTAGCGCCGCACCTCCGCGCCCTGCTGCGAGAAGCTCTTGGCCAACAGGATGCCGCTCACGCTCAGCGCTTCTTGCGTGATGGCCGTCATCTCGCTCAGCGACTCTTGCGTCTTGGTCGCAATGCGCGCGCGCACTTGGCCCACCCGGCGTTGGGCGATCACCATGAGGGGCAGCATGATCACGGCCACTAGGGTGAGCTGCCACGACAGGATCAGCATGGCCACGAATGCGGCCAGCACGGTGACGGTGTTGCCGAGCACAGTGGAGACCGTATTGCTCAGCACGCCGGCCACTCCGCCGACATCGTTTTGCAGGCGCGACTGAATGATGCCGGTCTTGGTGCGCGTGAAGAACGCAAGCTCCATCGACTGTAGGTGGCTAAACAGGCGAACGCGCAGAACGCCCATCACTTTGTTGCCCACGGTCTGCGTGAGGTACGTCTGGCCCACGCCCAATCCTGCCGAAAGAATCCAGATGGCAATCATGAGCACCACCATGCTCGCGAGCAGCGAAAGGTTTGGTCCACCCGTTTCGGGAAAGAGCCCTTGGTTGAAGGCGACCTCGATGAGCAGCGGCGGGATGACGGTAAGGCCAGCACTCGTGATGACGAGCGCGGCGGTGGCAATGAGTGGCGCGCGAAAGGCCGAGAACAGACCCACGATGCGCCGAAACAGGTGTGGAATTTCGGGGGCGCTGGCGTTCAGTTCGCGCTGCACGCGTGCGTCTCGAGATCGTCCCCCCAGGGGCCCGCCATGACCGTGCATGCTCATTCGCTGAGCCTACGGGCGGGTGCCACGTTCACGAAACTCGATGAACCGGCCAGACGGGGGAATAGTGGCGGTGTTCTTCTCTCGTTCCGCCCGAGAGAATGCTCCGAGTCGCAACGGGGGAAAAGCGTGCTCGGCGCCGACCGGCTAGGATGGAGGGGATAAAGGGATTCAAACATCGCCGTTTGGAGCTGATAATGATGAATAACGTCCCTGCACATGATCCCGCCGGTTGGCGAAACGTCCCGGCAACGTCCAAGCCGATTGACCACGCTAAGGTCAAAAAACTATTGGCTGCCGAGTGGAAGAAATTCTCTTCCGCGACGGCTAAGTCGGCAAAGCACAACAAGGTAGCGAGCAAGGTTTTGCCTTTGGGTGTGACCTCGAGCTTTCAGCACTGGGACCCTTATCCCATCTCGATTGCCTCGGCCGAAGGCGCCTATTTCACCGACGTCGACGGTCGCAAGCTGCTCGACATGTCGATGGGCTTTGGTGCCATGTTGGTCGGGCACCTCAACCCGCTCGTGGTGAAGAACGTCAAAGAAGCTCTCGACAAAACGGGAACGCTTTTTGTGACACCGTCGCCGTCGGCAACCGACGTCGCCGAGCGCTTCAAGAAGCGCTTTGGTCTTGACATGCTCCGCTTCACCAACTCGGGCACCGAGTCGACGATGTACGCCATTCGCGTGGCGCGCGCGGTGACCAAGAAGAAAGCGGTCATCAAGATCGAGGGCGGCTATCACGGTGGTTACGACCCGCTTCAAGTCTCGGTGAAGCCGGCTCTGGCTGACATCGGTCCGGCTGACGCCCCCATCGCCGATGCCCCCATCGACGCGGTGCCGGGAACGGTGTACGTGGTGCCTTACAACGACCTTCCCTACCTGGAGAAGATCATGAAGGAGCACTCAGACATTGCGTGCTTCATTGTGGAGCCCGTGATCGAGAACCTGTCGATCATCCTGCCCGACAAGGGCTACCTCGCGGGCGTTCGCAAGCTGTGCGATAAGTACAAGATTGCGCTCATCTTTGACGAGGTGAAGACCGGTCTCACGGCCGGTGTGGCCGGTGCGTCAAAGCGCGTGGGGGTCACCCCCGACCTCGTGACGCTCGCCAAGAGCATCGGTGGCGGTTTGCCCGTGGCAGCCTTCGGCGGAAAGAAGAAGTACATGGACGCCGTCGTTGACGGCCGTATGGCTCACTTCGGCACCTACAATGGCAATCCACTTGTGGCCGCAGCCATGGTTGCCGTCGATGAGCTCTGCACGCAAAAAGCGCTCGCCGATGCTGAAGCCATCAACACGGCGGCTTTGGCCAAGATGGACGCCATCATTGCCAAGTACGAACTGCCCGCCCACACCATTGGTTTTGGCGTGAAGGGGGCCATCATTTGGTCTCCCACCCCCGTGCGCAACTATCGTGACTTCAAGAACACCGACTTCTTGATGGCCGAGTTGAGCTGGTTGTGGGGCGTCAATCGGGGCGTGATCACACCTCCCGGACTCGATGAGCAGTGGCTCGTTTCGCTGGCTCACACCTCAGCCGACATGGACAAGCTGGTCGCCGAGTTCGAAGAACTCGCGCAGGCCCTTCGGTCCTAGTCGTCTCACCATCACTCGGGGGTTCGCTTCGGCGGACCCCCGAGTTTTTTGCGCGGGGCGACCTGACAGCGCCTCACGTTTTTTGCAAACGTCGGACGCAAGCAGTTGTCACAAAAAGCGAGGCGCCCCGGTCTAAAAAACCAGGGCGCCTCGAGAGGTTGGGTAAGACTAGCCGTTGATCACCTGGGGCACGCCCAGGGCCTTGAGGCCTTCCACGCCGAACTCGAGACCGTAGCCCGACTGCTTGGCACCACCGAACGGAATCAGGGGGTGCACGCCACCGTGCGAATTGATCCACACGGTTCCCGCTTCCAAGCGCGCAGCGACCTCACGAGCCTTGCCGGCATCCGCCGACCAGACGGAAGCGCCCAAGCCAACGTCAACGCCGTTGGCCCACTCAATGGCCTGCTCGAGGTCCTTGTAGCGAATCACGGGAAGCGCGGGGCCGAACTGCTCAACCTGAACCAGCGCGTTGTCGTTATCGAGCTCGTCGACAATCGTGGTCGGGTAGAAGAAGCCCTTCTGGTTGGCCTCAGGGTTTCCACCCATAACGACCTTTCCGCCGCCCTTCTTGGCCTTCTCCACGAGATCGGCCACGATGTCGTACTGCTTCTTGTTCTGCAACGGACCGAGAACGTTGTTCTCGTCGGTACCTTCGCCCATGGGCATCGTGGCGGCCACGGCAGCGAGCTCACGAACCACGTCGTCGGCAATCGACTCGTGCACGTAGAGGCGCTTGAGCGCCGCACACGTCTGACCCGTGTTGATGAAGGCACCCCAGAACAGATCTCCGGCGATGGCCTTGGGGTCGACGTCGGGGAGAACGATGCCGGCGTCGTTACCGCCGAGCTCGAGCGTGAGGCGCTTAACCGTGTCGGCCGAGCTGCGGATAATCGCCTTGCCGGTGGCCGTCGATCCGGTGAACATCACCTTGCCAATGGCGGGGTGACTCGACAGGGCCGCGCCCACTTCGCGGTCGCCGCTGATGACGGTGACAACGCCCGCGGGCAGCACGGTGTTGATGACCTTGACGATAGCCGTGACAATCAGAGGCGTGAACTCAGATGGCTTGACGATGACGGCGTTGCCCATGCGAATGGACGGTGCGACCTGCCAGATCGTGATCATGGCCGGCCAGTTCCACGGACCGATTGCGGCGACAACCCCAATGGGCTTGTAGGTCATCACGGCGTGACCGCTCTCGTCGTCAATCACCGTCTCGGTCTCGAGCGGTGTGGCGGCAGCGGCGCGCATCCAGGCGGCGGCGCCACCAATTTCAAAGCGAGCGTTGGGGCCGTTGAGCGGCTTACCCTGCTCACGTGAGAGCAACTGAGCGAGGGGCTCAGCGTGAGCCTCGATGGCGTCGGCGGCCTTCATCATGAGGGCGCTGCGCTTCTCGTGGCCGAGTGCAGCCCACGAAACTTGTGCCTTGGTGGCGGCCGCGATGGCCTTTTCGAGGTCGTCGACAGTGTCGACAGCGACCTTGGCAACAAGATCGCCGTTTGCGGGGTTGAGGATGTCGCGCGATGCTCCCGTGGGTGCGATGGCGGCGAGCAGGCTCTCTAGGGTGTCCATGAATCTCCTCCTTGAGACGGATTATGTTCTCAACGATACCTATTTGTGGCGCGAGAGTGTCACTGAAAATGGCGCACACCCCTAGCCTGCGGGCGCAGGCATTGAGATCCGCCACAACCGATGGGGGTCTTCCCCTCGAGCCCCGGTTGCCTCTAGCATCTTTTCCGTGACTCTTGCCAACTTGCCTCTCCGCCGCCGCGGTTTCGATTTTGTTTTCATCGTTTTCTTTTGCTGGGCGTTCGTCACATGCATCATCAGTGACGCCATTCCCACCCTAGGCATCGAGCAATCCGCCGATTCCACCAACATCCTGGCCCAGTGGAATTACGCCTACGCCTCGGTCAATGACCCTCTGTTTTTGAACCCGCCAATCTGGATGCGATTCGTGACCGGCCTCTCCGCTTTCGTATACGCGCCGTTTTATGTGGTGCTTGTCTATGCGCTGATAACGGCTCGAAATTGGATCCAGCTACCGGCAGTGATTTACGCAACGATGATCGCCAGTATCACCGGCATTGTGGTGTTTGGCGTGGAATTTTTTGGTGAGCCCGAGTGGCGCACACCCAACCCGCTGGGCTTCCTGGCGTTCAATCTCCCCTACGTGTTGATCCCGCTGCTCCTGCTCATCCGCATGCGCAAGCCGATGCCGTTTACGCGCCGCTTCTAGTCGCCGGTCCACTTCTCAGCGCGACCCGCTCCGTCGGCTCCCTTTAGTCGCAGGCTGCACTACAGCGCGTCGAACCCCGTGGGGGGAGCAATGTCGCGCGGCAGGCTCGACACGTGCGCGAAGGCCTCGAGCGCACTGGTGCGCGCGTTGGCGAGGTCAACAATGGGCGCGGGGTAGTCGAGTGCGTCCGCTCCGTCAAAGTCACCGAGGTAGCGGCGCAGATACACGCGCTTCGGGTCGAACTTCTCGGCCTGAAGCACGGGGTTGAAGACTCGGAAGTAGGGGGCGGCGTCTGCGCCACAGCCGGCCACCCACTGCCAACTCGCGGCGTTGTTGGCCGGATCGGCGTCAACCAGGGTGTCCCAAAACCACTCTTCGCCCACACGCCAATCAATCAGAAGATTCTTGATCAGGAACGATGCCGCCACCATGCGCACCCGGTTGTGCATGTAGCCGGTTTGCCACAGTTCACGCATTCCGGCGTCGACGAGGGGAACACCCGTACGACCCTCCTGCCATGCGGTTAGGGCGGGGGTTGACGACGGAGCCCAGGGGAAGCCGTCGAAGCGGCGGTCAAAGTTGGCCGTGGCCAGGGCGGGCCAGTGAAAGAGCAGGTTGTAGCTGAACTCGCGCCATCCCACCTCGGCCAGAAACTTGGCTGCGTTGCGCAGTGTTTCGGCGGACCCGTTGCGCCGCGCGGCGTCGACCCGCTCGAGAATCTGGAACGGACTGATTTCGCCAAACCTGAGGTGCGGCGACAACTCACTGGTGGCAAAATCGGCCGGAACATCGCGCCCGTCGGCGTAGCGCGAGAGTCGCTCGGTCACAAACGACTCAAGCTGCTCGTGCGCGGCCTGCTCGCCCACCTGCCACCGCGCGGCCAGGCCGGCCGACCAGTCGGGATGCTTGGGGAGGAGCTTCCACGAGTCCAGGTCATCACTGGGCAGGGCCTGACCGGGAGCGCCGGATGCGCCGGCAGGAAATCCGGGGATTGCTTTCGGGGCAGGAAGCGGCGATCGTGGCGGTTCGGGCCGCGCCAAGAACGCCTTCCAGAACGGCGTGAAAACCGTGTAGGGGTTGCCGGCTCCGGTGGCGATGGTCCACGGCTCAACGAGCAGGTTTGCCTGAAAACTGTGTGCCTCGAGCCCCGAGGCCTTTGCGTAGTCCTTGATCGCGGCGTCCAGCGCTCGCTCAGGGCCGCCGTAGCGCCTGTTCCAGAAGATGGCCGTGGCACCGGTCTCGCGAATCAGGTCGCGAATCACCTCGTGCGCTCCGCCCTGACGAAGCACCAGAGGCGTGCCCAACCGAGTGAGGCGTGCGCTCAACCGGCCCAGGCTGTGATGCAGCCACCAGTTTGCGGCACCGCCGAGCGGTCGGATGCCTTGCGAGACCTCATCGCGGATGTACACCACGACGACGGGCAAGCCACGCTGCGTCGCCGCGGTCAGCGCAGGGTTGTCCGCAACGCGCAGGTCATCGCGCAACCACACGATGCTCGGCCCCGCGGCCGGAGAGTGAAGGCTCATGATGAGTAACGATAGGGCACGTTAACGAACGTCGGGCCAGTCAGAGAGGCACTCGACCGGCCCGACGTTCTTGCTAACACCAAGAGAGCAATCACATCCACGTCACTCAGAGAGAAATCGTGTGCTTTGAGAATATAACGAAATGGTAACGGTGGGAAGAGGTTTTGAGATTTTCTTGCAAAATTCTCAGGTGGTGCTCCCTAGAACAAGTCGGGGCTCGGGGCACTTGCGTGCAACACAAGGACATCGGCGTGGTCGTCGAAGCGATAGCCAATGCCACGAACGGTGCGCACAATGTCTTCGAACCGATCGAGTTTGGAACGCAGGCGCCGAACGTGCACGTCGATTGTTCGATCGTTGGGGATGTCTTCTTCGCCCGCCACCCAAAGCGACGAAATGAGATCGTTGCGTGAGACCGTCTCGTTCTTGTTGACCACGAGATACTGCAGAAGCTCAAACTCCTTGAACGTGAGCGGTGCCTGTTCGCCGTCGATGAGCACGCGCTTGCGGGAGAAGTCCACCACAACGGCTGGCGACTTCTTAGCCCTCTCACCGCGCACTCTGGCCACGGCAGCCGGCTCCTGAAGGGCGAGGCGCACCACGTCAACGTCGCGCCCGCCCGCAGATTCGGGGGCCAGGGCAACAGCGGTGTACGTCTCGGCGTCGGGGGCAAGTTCGCCGGCGAGCGTCTTGAGCGCCTCGACAAGACGGGGAAGATCAATGCCGTTGGCCGCGGCTTTTGCCTCGTCGATGCCCACATAGAGGGCGAAGCCTCGAGGCTGGCGCCCTTCGGGAGAATCCGTGGGGGGCGGCTGGTCTGTGTTGTGTGTCATGTGTGATGCCTTTTTCGTCAATCGGCCCGAGCCGAGACCTGCGAATAGGGGATGTGTGAGCTAGAGACAACAACACATTCGACACGCGCACACGGATACGCTGGCAGCCAAAGGAGCCAGGTGAGTAAAGCCGGCGTGTGTCGTCACACACGACAGTTTAGGGTAAGCGGCACGAGAGCCGCCGGCTCGATTGTGCAGAAGCCTCGGGCGCCTAGGCTCGACGTATCGACGAGGAGGTGCCCATGACCGCAAAATCCACAGCTGAAGAAGAGTGGATGGACCTCGCGCTCGCCGAGGCGCGCGCGACGGAACACACGCACGATGTTCCCGTGGGTGCCGTGGTTATCGACGAACACGGAAATGTGATTGGTCGGGGCCGCAATCGTCGCGAAGAGACGGGTGACCCCACGGCACACGCCGAAGTGATGGCCCTGCGCGACGCCGCGGAACACTTAGGGTCGTGGCGTCTCGACGATGTGACGCTCGTTGTCACGCTGGAACCGTGTGCCATGTGCGCGGGCACGATTCTGGCCGCTCGCGTGCCTCGGCTCGTCTTTGGCGCGTGGGACGAAAAAGCGGGAGCCGTGGGATCGGTCTATGACCTCCTGCGAGACCGCAGGCTCCCCCATCGCGTTGAGGTCTCCGCGGGCATTCGTTCGGCGGAGTGCGCGGAGTTGCTCACCGCTTTTTTTCGAGGTTCGCCAACCACTCCGTAAGCATGGCTCGACTGGCCTCCTGCATGGCATCGCTGTGTTCTTCGCGCTCGCGGCGTAATGCCTCCATGTCGTAACCGGCGCTTTCCACCCACTCCCGCGAATCCGACAGCCATCTCTCATGCATTTCGGGCGTGGTCTCGGGATGGAATTGAACTGCCAGTGCCCAGTCGTCGACCGCGAATGCCTCGTTGGCGTATTCGCTCGACCCGGCGAGATGTGTTGCCCCCGCGGGAAGAGTGAACGTATCGCCGTGCCATTGCATCACCGGCACGTCCGAAAAGAATCGCACGGGAGATGACTGGCCGGCTGGCGTGGGCGTCACCACCCGGAAACCTACGACAGTCTCGTCACCGCGATAAACCTCGGCGCCGAGAGCACTGGCCATAATCTGTGCGCCGAAGCACACACCCAGGGTGGGACGTTCGTGCGCGGCCCGCGCCGCGAGCCATGCTTCTTCACGGGCGATGTAGGGATGATCGTTCTTTTCGTAAACCCCGTGGTCGTTGCCGAGCACCACCACGAGGTCAACGTCTTCCGGTCGCTCATCAAACGCGTAGTGACGTGCGTCGACAACGGTGAGGTCGTAGTGGGCCTCAATCAACACCTGCTCCAGGTTGCCCAGGTGGATCGTGGGATCGTGCTGAACAACAAGAGCTCTCCTGCGCATCACTCCACTCCCTCAGAACTATTCACCGGCGGCCTCCCTCGAAGCGCTCAGCCACAATCCTAGAATGTGCACGTGACCCAAGAATCAACGCTGCAGTTGCCCGCCATCGCCATTCTGGGCGCGGGCTCCATGGGCCGCGCAATTCTCCAGGGGTTGCTCGCGCCCCAGGTGCACGTTGTCGCAGGGATTCGCATCACGAATCGTCGCCCCGAGGCTGCTGCCGACTTTGACACCGAACCTCGAGTCTCCGCGTGGGTCACGAGCACGAATGTGGATGCCAATCGAGAGGCGGTGCGCGGTGCCGCGGTCGTGATCGTTGCCGTAAAGCCCGCCGACGTTGAAGCGTTGTTGGCAGAGGTCGCGGCTGACCTTGCTGATGACGCGGTTGTGGTGAGTGTTGCCGCCGGTAAAACTTTGGAACAGCTTCAACGGGCCGCGGGAGACACGCGTGCCGTGATGCGCGCCATGCCCAACACCCCCGCACAGATTCGCCGTGGGGTAACCGGAATCGCTGTCGGTGACCACGTGAGCGCAGCACAGCGCGATCTCGTGGAGAGCGTGTTCGCCACGGTGGGCAGCGTCGTAGTGGTTGATGAGGAGCGCCTGAACGCACTCACGTCGATCTCTGGCTCGGGGCCGGCATACGTTTTCTATCTCATCGAACAGTGGGAGCAGGCCGCCCGTGAGCTGGGCTTCTCTCACGCCGAGGCGGCGCTTCTCGTGCGCGAGACCGTCCGCGGTGCGGCCGAGTTAGTGCTCGCTTCGGGCGAGGAGCCCGAGGAACTTCGTCGCCGTGTGACCAGCCCGAACGGAACCACCGAGCGCGCCATCGCGGTGCTACAGCAAGCCCACCTTGCCGAGATCCTCGACGAGGCGATGCAGGCGGCCATGGCCCGCGCGCGCGAGATTGCGGCGGACAGCTAGCAGCAGAGCGTCTGGTTCGGCCGCCCGGCGCGGGTTGGGGCAAGCGGGGGTAACATATATTCCATGGCCGACATATTTGACGTAATCTCTGACGCCACTCGGCGCGACATCCTCGCTCTGCTGCTGAAGCGCACCGCAACGGCCACGCCCGAGTTGAGTGTGAGTGATCTGGTGGCGCACACCAAGCTCTCGCAGCCCACGGTTTCCAAGCAGCTGAAGGTCTTGCGTGACGCCGGGCTCGTCGCGGTGCGCGAAGACGGACAGCACCGCTACTACCGCCTCGACACGGCGCCGCTCGCCAGCCTGGGCGCCTGGCTTCAGGGATTTGCTCCCCAGGCCGCCGGTCCCCATTCTGCCGGGTCACGTTCTGCGGGACCCAGCTCTGCGGCGCCCCGGTCGTCGGGCACAGCCTCGTCAGCTGCCCCACCCGTTGAGGGGCAGAGCGTTTTGCCCGAAGACATTCGTGCAGCGGCGGCTGGGGCGGGAGCCGCTGTCGCTTCGGCTCTCTTTCGCATCCAGGAAGCGTGGACCGACCTCTCGGGACAGGCAAAACAGGCGGCCGCGCGGGCTGCCGAAGAGCTGCGCAAGCGCTCGTAGCCGGTGCGGTCAGCGTGCCTGGCTCATCTCGGCTAGACTTTTGCGAGGCACAGAGTTGCCCGCATTCCCGGCTCATCGCGACTCCGCGGTGAGCAATCAACTGTAAGAGGTACCTTCGTGGGTTCAGTTATAAAGAAGCGTCGCAAGCGTATGGCGAAGAAGAAGCACCGTAAGTTGCTTCGTAAGACTCGCCACCAGCGTCGCAACAAGAAGTAGCAACTTCTCATGTCCGTCTCAGTGACTCTCATCGGTCGCGACGGATGTCACCTGTGTGACGATGCCCGTGCCATCGTTCTCGACGTTGTTTCGAGACACGATGGCATTGCATTTTGCGAGCTGTCGATTGATGATGACGAAAACCTCGCGAATCGCTATCGTGAAGAAATCCCTGTGGTCCTGATTGACAACGAGGTTCACAACTTTTGGCGCATCGACGCGGATCGCTTGGATCGCGCACTTACCGAAAGGATTCGACCATGACCATCAGTCACGTCGTGATGTGGCACCTCAAGGGAGAGACGCCTGCCGAGAAGGCCGTGAGTGCCGAGCGAGTGAGAAGCGTTCTTCTCCCGCTCGTCGAGCGCATCCCCCAGATCATCTCGATGACACTGCACGACAGCGTGGTGCACGAGGCGAGAAATGCCGACCTCATTTTGTTGAGCGAGTTCGCCTCGGTCGACGATCTTTTGGCCTACCAGGTTCATCCCGACCACGAGGCCGCCGCGGCCGTGATTCGCTCGGTGACCACCGACCGCGTCGTGGGTGACTGGATCACCGGCGCCTAGCCACAAAAAAATTCGGTCCGAACTCCGCGAGGGAGCCCGGACCGAATGATGCGGAACAACTAGCCCGCGAGGATCTTCTTCTTCAGTGCTGTGAATTCAGTGTCGGTGATGGCACCCGACTTCTTGAGCTTCTCGGCCTTGGCGATTTCGTCGGCATGTGATGCCCCGGCGACCTCGCGAATGTAGTCGTCCTGTTCCTTCTTGAACTCTGCCACGGCGGCTGCCTGGCGCTTGGCCATACCGTTTCCGCGAGCAATGACGTAGATCAGAACGCCGAGCCACCAGGTGACGATGAGCAGAATAACCCATCCGGCCTTGGCCCAACCGTTGAGTTTGTGGTCGTTGAAGAGGTCACTGATGATCGAGAAGAGGAGCATGAAGTAGGCCACGAAGACAAAGGCGAGAAGTACCCACCAGATGAGATCTAGGAACATTGCCATGGGAAGAACCTTTCTAAAGGGACGGCGGCGTGCGCAGACGGCACGACATGCGCAACTATAGCGACTTAGAATGAGCACCATGACGTATCACGAGCCAGACCGCATCACCATGTTCGGCGCCGAATGGTGCGGCGACTGCCGCCGGAGCAAGAAACTGCTCGACACTCTTGGCGTGGATTATGACTACATCGACCTCGAGGCCGTCGAAGACGCCGCGTCAGAGGCCGAGGCAATTGCGGGCCGCAAGAACATTCCCGTGATTGCGTTCCCCGACGGCACCCATCAGGTGGAGCCCTCGGATCCCGACCTGCACGCCAAGCTCACGGCCCTCGGCGC
>DBCH01000021.1 GCA_002292955.1 Microbacteriaceae bacterium UBA963
GTTTGTGCGCCCCGCGCCTCGTCCCGCCTATTCGGTGTTGGGTCACGACGCGTGGGCTCGCTCTGGTCTGACGCCCATCCGGTCATGGCAGGCTGCTCTGGCAGAGGCGCTGCCCTTAATCACTCACACCTAGGCTCGCCGCCCTCATCTGCAATAAGGCATACTGGCGGAGACAAAACTCCCCCGGATTACGAAGGCAAACTCGATGAGCGACACAGTCATTCGGCACCGTCACGGACACGTCCTCGAGATTCGACTCAATCGCCCTGAGAAACGGAACGCGGCAACGGTCGAGATGTTGCGCGAACTGTCGCTGGCCTTCGGCGAACTTGATCGTGATCCAGAACTTCGGGTGGGATTGATCACGGCCGAGGGAGAACACTTTACTGCCGGCCTCGATCTGGCGGACGTGGGGTCTCAACTCGGCGCGGGCGGCCTCGCGTACGTTCCCGAGGGCGGCCTCGATCCCTGGGGCGTCCAAAGCGAACAGGTTCGCAAACCGGTCGTGGTGGCTGCCAAGGGAACGTGTTACACGCTGGGCATCGAGCTCATTCTGGCCGCCGATGTCGCCGTCGCGGCTCGAGGCACTACCTTCGCTCAGCTTGAGGTGAGTCGGGCGATCCTGCCCTTCGGCGGCGCTACGCTGCGTTTCGCTTCCCGCTGCGGTTGGGGAAATGCCATGCGTTGGATGCTGACCGGGGAAAAGTTCGACGATGCCGAGGCGCTCCGCATCGGTCTCGTACAGTCGCTCCATGACGCGGACTCCGTCGACGCTGCCGCTCTCGACCTTGCTCAGAGCATTGCTCTCGCTGCCCCCCTGGCGGTGCAGGCCACACTGGCCAACGCCCGCTTGGCGCAGAGCGCCGGTGCGTCCGAGGCCGCCCAGAAACTTCAGCCTGAACTTATGCGCCTGATGGCGTCGAGCGACGCCAAGAGAGGGTTCGCCGCTTTTTTGTCTCGGACTCAGGCGACTTTCGAGGGCGATTAGGCTTCAGTGTTTTTTGCAGGGTCACGGTTCCCAAGCTGCGATTGAACTTGTAACCCACGCCCCCCATGCGCCCCACCTCAACAAATCCTGCGCGCTCGTGGAGCGCCAGGCTTGCTTCGGCTCCGGAGTCGGAGATCACGGCAATGATCGTTTTTAGTCCCGCCTCTTCACTCGCCGAAATGAGCGCGTCAAGCAGAGCGGAACCCAACCCTTTTCCGGTGGACGCCGGACGCAGGTAGATGGCGTTCTCGACCGTAAATCGATATCCCGAGCGCGGTCGCCACGGCTGAACAAGCGCATATCCCAAAACCTGTTCGCTCGGAGACACGGCGACCAGCACCGGATGTCCCAGCTTCCGGAGGAAGGCGAACTTAGTCTTCCAAGCCCGAATGTTCATGGGCTTTTCGTCAAACGTCACCACACTGTTTGTCACGTAGTGGTTATAGATCTCACGAATATCCGGAATGTCTTCCGGCCCCGCGCGCCGAATCTCAAAGGCAAAGACAGGCTCTGGCTGCGTCGGTGAGAGGGGTTGACGGGGAAGCCGTCGACGCGGTTGATACTCCGACTCAAGCACGCGTATACGCTAGTCGAGAGAAGGCGGTTAGGCGAGTCCCAGAGAGTGAGAGACCCTGTGAGCCAAAAGGTTACTGTGATTGGGACGGGATATGTCGGCCTCGTCACCGGAGCTTGTCTGGCCGATCTGGGGCACCACGTTGTGTGCCTGGATGTCGATGCGTCTCGCGTGGCGCGACTAACAGCCGGTGAGATTCCGATTTACGAACCCGGACTCGACGACATCGTGATGCGCGCCGTCGCGGCGGGTCGTCTCGAGTTCACCACAGACGTCGCTGCCGCCACCGAACACGGTGACTATCAGATGATTGCCGTGGGCACGCCACAGTCGGAAGACGGGTCGGCCAATGTGTCTTATGTGTACACGGCGGCCCGGAATATCGGTGCACACATCACACGACCCGTGATTGTGATTGACAAGAGCACCGTGCCGGTGGGAACCGGCGACCAAGTGCGCGAACTGATCAACGCTGAGCTCGAACGTCGCGGTCTCGACGTCGCGGTGTCTGTGGTGTCCAATCCCGAGTTTCTCAAAGAGGGTGCGGCCATTGAGGATCTGATGCATCCCGACCGCATTGTTGTGGGGGTGAGCGACGACACGAGTGCGGAAAAGATGGCCGTTCTATACGCGCGTCTGTTGGACACACCTGAGCGCATGCTGGTTACCGATGTGCGCAGTGCCGAACTCACAAAGTACGCCGCCAACGCCATGTTGGCCACCCGGATCAGCTTCATGAACGAACTGGCGCGTCTCGCCGAACTGATCGGTGCCAACATCGACGACGTCAAAGTGGGCATGGGCAGCGACGCCCGCATTGGGCCCAAGTTCCTTAACGCCGGTGTGGGATACGGTGGCTCGTGTTTCCCCAAAGACGTTCAGGCTCTCATCCACACCGCACAGTCGAACGGCATGAAAGGCCTGCGCATTCTGGAAGCCGTCGAAAAGGTCAACACCAGTCAGAAGACCTTTCTCCTAGACAAACTCGAGCGTGAGTTTCCCGACGTCTCAGCCCTTACGGTGGCCGTCTGGGGCCTGGCTTTCAAGCCACACACGGATGACGTTCGCGACGCCACGAGTGTCACCTTGGTGTCTCGTCTCGTCAATCAGGCCGCTCGAATTCAGGCCTTCGACCCGGTGGCCATCGAGGCGTTTAGAAATCAGACTCACCTGCCCTCGGTGATTTACGCCGAAAGCGCTGTGGCGGCCCTTGAGGGCGCTGACGTGTTGCTCATTCTCACCGAGTGGCCGGAGTTCGCCTCGGTTGACCCCAGCATCTTCGCCAAGCAGCTCTCGAAGAAGACAATCTTCGACGGTCGTAACATTTTTTCTCTCGAAGACATGGCAACAGCTGGCGTGACCTACCACTCGATTGGGCGGCCCACTGTTGGTTAATTGGGTTCTCTTGAACAGTGCTGATGTCGGCTCACCCGGTCGGCACTGGCCCGTGGCTCGGCCGGTAACGACCAGTCGACGGGGTCACGCCCCAGCCGCGCGAGTTCGCGGTTAGCCCAGCTAAACGGTCGCGAGCCAAAAAAGCCTCGATAGGCCGACAGCGGGCTCGGGTGCGC
>DBCH01000076.1:0-4114 GCA_002292955.1 Microbacteriaceae bacterium UBA963
GACGTCACGGTCATGTTCGTCAGGCTGCACATGAGCGAGAGGTCTTCGACGGCGTAGTGCGTTGATCCGCCGTTGCCGACGAGTCCGCCGTGCGTGCCGATGATCTTCACCGGAAGGTTGGGGTAACAGACGTCGGAGCGAATCTGCTCCACCGTGCGCATGCTCAAGAAGGGGAGCATTCCCGATACAACCGGAATGTTGCCTTCGTAGGCTAAGCCGGCGGCAACGCCCACCGCGGCCTGTTCGGCAAGTCCGACGTCGATAAAGCGGTCCGGGAACTTCTCCCGGAACTCGACCAGGGTCATGCCGATGTCTGGCGTGACCGTCCACAGGTTGGGGTACTCCTCGCCGAGGTCGGCGAGTGTCTGGCCAATGATGGTGCGCGCAGAGAACCACTCGCCGAAGGTAAAGGTAACGGGCATTATTTCGATCCCTTCGACGCACGGGTGGATTCGAGCGACGCCATGGCCTTGGCGAGGTCTTCCTGGCCGAGGGAGCCGGCGTGCCACGCCAGGTTGCGCTCCATAAAGTCGACGCCCTTGCCCTTGATGGTCTCGCAAATAATCACGGTGGGTCGGTTGCTTGAGGACGGGGGCAGTGCGTCCAGCGCAGAAACCAAGCTGGCCATGTCGTGGCCGTCGGCCATGATGACGTTCCAGCCGAAGGCCGCCCACTTGTCGGGGTACGGCTCGAGGGCAACGCGCTCCTCGGCGTGACTCGTCATGAGCTGTCGGTTTCGGTCAATGATGGCCACCAGGTTTCCCAGCTCGCTGCTGCGCGCCGCCATGGCGCCTTCCCAGACCGAGCCCTCGCCCGTTTCACCGTCACCCATGAGCACGAAGACCCGGTGAGACTCGTTTCGCTGCCGAGCGCTCTTGGCCATTCCCACACCGATGGGAAGGCCGTGGCCCAGCGAACCGGTGGAGGCTTCCACACCCGCAAGCTGCACCTTGCAGGGGTGCATGCCGAACGCGCTGTCGAGCTGGCCGTACGTGTTGACGATGTCGTCGAACTCAAAGAATCCGCGCATCGCCATGGCGATGTACATGCACACCGCAGCGTGACCCTTGCTGAGTATGAACCGGTCGCGGGCGGGGTTCGCGATGTTCTTCGGATCGACGTTCAATTCGTAGTGGTACAGCGCCGTGAGGATGTCGGCTACGGAAAGGTCGCCGCCAATGTGCACCGCGCCCTCGTATGTGCCACACAGATAGAGAAGCTTCGAACGTAACTCGAACGCGAGATCTTCAAGTTCGGCCACACTGTGCCGCTGCCCGTCGTTGACCAATGTCGAACCTGCCATGAGATGCATCCTCCTCGATGACTTATCTAAGTTGACGCCACGGTATCACCGAACTGTTTATATGTAAACAGGTTGCCATTTCGGGGGTAGTGTGGACGCGACAACGAACGGGAGGCCGCGTGATGGACGAGACACCGTCGCCCGCTGATGCCGCCAACGATGCGATAACGCAGCCGCTCGACGACGTTATCGACAGTGACGCTTTCATTCCGCGCTTGCTCGCACTGTTGTCGAACGCCCTGGTCTGGCGAGAGTCGATGCTGCTGCGGCGGGAGTTCTCGCTGGGCACGAACGACTGGCGCGTGCTCTCGGCGCTGGGCGTGCGCCCGGGCAGTTCGGCCACCGACGTGTCGGAGTTTCTCGTGATGAATAAAGCCGTGGTCTCAAAGGCCGTGAACGTGCTCATCTCGCGCAACCTCATCGCGTCAACCGGCGGCCCCCGAGGATCCCGCCATCTGTTTCTCACGCCTGCCGGTGTTGAGATGCACAACGAGATGCTTCCCATTTCGCTCGCGGGCGAAGACATCCTGCTGTCACAACTCTCTGCAGACGAGGTGGCTGCGCTGCGAGTGCTCTTGGGCAAACTCATGGGACAAATCCCGCATCTCGCGCAGGATGACGCCTAGGGCCCAGAGGGCTCAGGACGTGAGTTCGCCTACGCCTCGGTGCTTTCGGGAGCCAAAACAATGTCGAACTGCACGCGAGACCACGGGTGGCCGCCCAGATCCCGACCACCCGGAGTAGGAACGTCTCCAGCCTGAGGGTCGAACTGCTTGATGAGTGACTGCTTGACGCCGAAGACGCTGTCGCTGGCCAGTAGCTCGTCGCCGGCCACAAAAATGTGGGTGACGAGTCGCCGCAGCTTGGGCGCGGTGACCATGAAGTGCAGGTGCGATGCCCGCATGGGTGAGCGGCCGGTGGCCTCCAGCATCTTTCCCACGGGCCCGTCGAACGGAATGGGGTACGGCGTTGGCGTGAGTGCCCAGAAGGCATACTTGCCCTCGGCGTCGGAGAAGAGGTGCGCCCGAGCTGTCACGCGTCCGTCGGTGTACTGCACGTCGTAGAAACCGTCGTCATCGGCCTCCCACACCTCGATGCGCGCACCGCTCACCGGGTTACCGTCGATGTCGGTCACACGACCCTCCACCCAGCACGGCTGACCGGGCGCACCGCCAGAAATGTCGCCGCCGATGTCAATCAGTGGCGCATCGTCGACAAAAAAGGGGCCAAAGACAGTCGATTCTGTGGCATCGCCGTAAGCCTCATTGTTAACGGCGACCGTTTGCATCGAAATGCCCAACACATCCGACAGCAGAATGAACTCTTGGCGCCGATCATCGGTGATGTGGCCGACGGCCGTGAGAAATTCAATCATCTTGTCCCACTCGGATTCCGAGAGCCGAACATCGCGAACAAAGTTGTGCAAGTGCCGCACAAGCTTCTGCATGATTTCTTTGAGTCGGGGGTCGGGCGAGTTCTCGAACGACGCCATGACCGTTGCGACAAGGTCTTCCTCGCGCTTGGCCTGCTCAGCCGAAATGTTGTTGTCTGTCACGGTGACTCCCTAGTCTGATTTCGGCGTTGATCCGGCCCACGCGGCGTGGAGGAGCTCGGTGAGGTTCTCGGTCGTGACCGGACGGGGATTATCTGCCGGGATAAAGGGCAACGCGATGCTCACAGCCTCCGGGATGCTCTCTTCCGTGAATCCATAGTCCGTGAGGGCGCGAGGCGCATCGAGCACTGTGCGCAGACGGTTGAGACCCTCGAGTCCCGTTGCCGAGCCGAAAGCGGCCGCAATGCGCGCGTCCGCCTCGGGAGCGAACGGCGCGTTGAAGGCGAGCACGTAGGGCAACACCGTGGCATGAGTCTGTGCGTGCGGAAGGTTGTAGGTTCCGCCGAGCACGTGGCAAATCTTGTGGTGCATGCCGGAGCCTGCCGAGGCAAACGACACGGCGGCAAGGTAGGCACCGTAGAGCGCCTGCTCCCGGCCACTTTCATCCGTGGGATTCTTCGCGACCAAGGGAAGCCCCGCCGCCAGAGCGCGGATGCCCTCCGCGGCGAGCGCCTGGTTGATGGGGTCTGCGCGCGGAGCCCACATGGAGTCGACGCAGTGGGCCAACGCGTTCATGCCGGAGGCCACCGAAAGCTCGACGGGTAGTGAGTACGTGAGCTCAGCGTCGTAGATCACGGTAACCGGCAACACGCGGGCGTCGACACCCGTGGTCTTGCGCGCGGCTTCCGTGAGCCCCCACACGTTGGTGGCCTCCGAACCGGCATAGGTCGTGGCCACGGCGATGATGGGGATTCCGGTGGTGAGCGCGACAGCCTTAGCGAGGCCGGTGGTTGAACCGCCACCGACGGAGACGAGAAGGTCGACTCCGTTTTCGGTGGCTACGCGCCGGGCATCCTCGGCCTTTTCGATCGGCACGTGCTGCACCACGTCGGTGTAGGTCACGTGAACCGTGACGTCCGACATCACGGCGTCGGCAATTTCTTTCTCAAACACGGCCGCGATGAGCATGACGCGGGAAGCGCCGAGGCGCGCTACTTCTTCGGCCACATGTTGTGCGGCCATGCCGGCACCAAAGAGCAGGCGTTGCCCGAGGGTGTCGTGCGCGAAACGGAGTGCCACCGGTTCTCCTACTTTCGGCTGAGCACGGACGTGAGGGCGTCGGTGAGGGCTGCCTCGGGGTCTGCCACGAGGCTCTGTGAACGCCACGCGATGATCTTGTCCGGGCGCACCAGAAGCACACCGTCCTCATCGATCTCACGCATGCGCTCCCAATCAAAGTACAGATCGGTGACCTCGCG
>DBCH01000076.1:4188-11053 GCA_002292955.1 Microbacteriaceae bacterium UBA963
CCACCCACGGGTCTCCGGAAATTCCGGTGATCAGGGTGAACTGCGAACTGGGGCACAGGTCCAACGTTGAGTACTTTGTGATGTTGTCTCCCACCCAGGCGTGCGGAAGAGGCGAGCCCGGCACCGTTGACGGCTGGTAGTACAGCTCAGGGTCTCTCGTGGGCTTTGGTTTCTTCGAACCGTCAGAGAGCACGGCAGAGGACTCGTAAAACTGTCCCATTTCAACGCCGTGACAGTTGAACTCGTAGTCCTTGAGCTGTAGCGCCTTCGCGAGGGCAGCACGCTTGACGCGAGCCTCGGGAGTGTTGTCCTTGCGATTACGAACCTGCTCCGCCATCTCTTGCTCGTTCTTGGCTTTGTCGAAACCGAGAGCCGTGAAGATGTCGGCGAACTCGCGCGCCGACTTGTTGGCGCGCAACACGATTTGCTTCGCTACGGGAGCACGCTCGGGTGAGTAGGTCTCCAAGAGTTCCGGTCCGGCATACCCCTTGATCACGGACGCAAATTTCCAGGCGAGGTTGTAGGAATCCTGCACCGACGTGTTTGACCCGAGGCCGTTGCTCGGCGGGTGACGGTGCACGGCATCTCCGCCACAAAAAACACGACCCTTCTGCAGGTGCGTCGCATATGTCTCGTTGACGCCCCAGAGCGAGTAGCCCTGAATCTCCACCTCGAGATCCGGCATACCGAGAAGGTTGCGCACAATCTGGGTCGCTACTTCTTCGTTCATTTCGGGTGCGGGCTGGCTGATGTCATACCCCCACACAATCAACCACTCGTTCCACGGGCGCACCATGCGCACGAGGCCCGTGCCGATTCCACCCACGTTCGCTCCTGGTTGCACGACCCAATAGAGAACCGAGGGGCGGTGGCCCACAAACTGTTCGATGTCGGCCTTGAACGTGATGTTCATGGAGCCCGCGATATCCATGGCGCCTTCAAAAGGTAGGCCGAGTTCGTCGGCAACTTTTGACCGACCACCATCGGCCGCATAGAGATACTTGGCCCGAATCGCGTACTCCGTTCCGGTCACCCGGTCGAGCACCGTCACGGTCACCCCGTCGGCGTCTTGCACGTGGCTGAGGTACTCGCTGGAGAAGCGTGCCTGGGTGCCCTCGCGCATGGCGTTCTTGACGAGGATTGGCTCGAGGTAGGTCTGCGGAATGTCGCAGTTGAGCGTAGGTGAGGCCGACTCGTAGTCGGCGTGACGATCGGGGCGTGTTCCCCACGTGAGAATGCGGCCCAATTCCTCGCCCGCAATCGAGGTGCAAAAGACGGTGTCACCAATCATGTGATGCGGGGTGGCCTCGGCGTTGACCTGATCCTCAATGCCCATCTCGCGGAAGAATTCCATGGTGCGCTGGTTCGTGATGTGCGCTCGGGGGGTGTTGGCTGTCCACCGGTACTTGGTGAGCATGATGTTCTTCACGCCGAGCCGGGACAGGGCCAGCGCCATGCTCGCTCCCGCGGGGCCCGAACCGATAATGACCACATCTGTTTCGACCATTGCCGAAGTGGGGACCTCGGTCTCGTCGATTCCATCACTAAAAACTGCCATGGGGTTAAGCACTTTCTCTTTGGGGCACCATTGCCTTCTCCACACACTAAAGCAGTCAGCCCCGCAGGGCGATAGCCTCAATATTGGAGGAGAACCGCAATGACATCGACCGCGTCGGGCGCAAGCGCAGCATCTTCTGCCGACGCACCGGTTAACCGTCCCCGCACGGTCTCGACGCTGATGCGCCTGCACCCCTTTGTCAAAGGTTCGTATACCCGACTCACCTTGGGCATTGGGACTGCCATCGTGGGGGCCGTCGTTGCACTGGCGATTCCCGTTGTGCTGTCGTGGATTGTTGATGGGCCGCTGACCACCCTCGATACCGCCCAAATCTTTCCCGCCGTCGGCCTGATTGCTGCCCTCGGTGTTCTCGAGGCTCTGCTCATCGCGCTGCGCCGGTGGCTCGTGCTCAAACCCGGAACGCACGTGGACGGCGCCATGCGCAAGTCGATATACAACCATCTGCAACAACTGCCACTGGCATTCCACGACAAGTGGCAGAGCGGGCAATTGCTCTCGCGGGCGATGAGCGACATCAGCACCGTGCGTCGCTGGATTTCTTTTGGGTTCGTGATGCTGACCGTCAACGTGATCACAATCGTTGCGGGCTTCGCCATGCTGTTCTTTTGGAATCCTGTGATGGCGGCAGTCTTCACGGCATGCTCGCTACCCATGCTCTTTTTTGGGATTCGATTCGAACTCCGCTACCGAGCCCTCTCCCGCTCAGCTCAAGATCAAGCCGGCGATGTGGCCACGAACGTTGAGGAGTCGGTTCACGGAATTAGAGTACTCAAGGCTTTCGGGCGGAGCACCTTCGCACTGGACGGTTTCTCCGCCCGCGCCAAGCGACTTCGGAGAACCGAAACGACGAAGGGTGTGGTCATAGGCAACTTCACTCTCGGACTCACGGTTCTCGAGGCCGTCGCCTACGCGCTCTCGCTCGTGGTGGGCATCTTTCTCGTCTCCTCGGGTGCCATCACTGTCGGCGTGCTGTTCGCCTTCTTCACCACGGCCGCCGTGTTGCGGTGGCCGCTGGACTCCATTGGTTTTCTTTTGCAGCTGACAATTGATGCCCGAACAGCCCTCGACCGTTTCTTCGAAGTGATTGATGAACCGGTGCGTGTGGAGGAGGCGGCGCATCCGCGAGAGTTGCCCGCAGACAGAGGGTCACTCATCTTCGAGAATGTCTCGTTTAAGTTTGCCGACGCGCCCGAGGGTGCATCACCGCTCCTGAGAGATCTCAGCCTGGCGGTTCGCCCGGGCGAAACCATGGCCGTTGTGGGCCTGACTGGCTCCGGTAAAACCACACTGACCGGTCTCACGACCCGACTGTACGACGTAACGGCCGGGCGCATTCTGGTTGATGGCGTCGACATTCGTGACGCGCGCCTGTCGGACCTCCGTTCTCGCGTTGCCATGGCTTTCGAAGACGCCACTCTCTTTTCCATGTCTGTCCGGGAGAATGTGCTGCTCGGGCGTCCCGACCTTCTTTACCCCGCGGGGGAGGCCGAGCAGGCCGCATCCGATCAACTGCTGTCTCAGGCGTTAGAAATCGCGCAGGCCGATTTTGTGTATTCCCTGCCGGACGGCATCGACACCAAGATCGGCGAAGAGGGGCTGAGCCTCTCCGGCGGACAGCGTCAGAGGCTCGCCTTGGCTCGTGCCATCGTGACGCAACCCGCGGTGCTGGTTCTCGACGACCCTTTGTCGGCACTGGACGTGACAACAGAGCAGCAGGTCGAGGCAGCCCTCCGGCGGGTCCTGGCCACGACAACCGCTCTGATCGTTGCCCACCGCCCTTCCACAGTGATGCTGGCCGACCGAGTCGCCGTGCTCCACGAGGGCCGCATCGCCGAGGTGGGAACTCACTCCGAGCTACTGGCCCGGTCTGCTCTCTACCGACACATCATCTCCTCGGAAAGTGACGAGCCTCACGAGCTCTCCGATGCCACGGGGGACAACGAGGTCGTCATTGATACCGGCGCCCAAGCCTTGGGCGAGGTCGACGGCACAGACGGCGTTCGGGGGATCCTGCCATGAGCGTGACCGGAGTCAACGGCGAAGAGCGGAACGACTTTACGCGCGCCGAAAACAAGCGCCTGCGGGCCCGAAGCGCGAGACTTGCGGGCGAACTCGTGCGTCCGGTGCGCTGGCCCATTGCCGGAAGCGGAATCCTCATCGTGCTGGGCACGCTGTGTTCGGTGGCGGGCCCCGCACTGATTGCCTTGGGTATCGACCAGGCCCTCCCGGCTCTCACCAACTCGGGCGACTGGACCCCCGTTCTTCTCATTGCTGCCGCCTACGCGGCAACGGGTCTCCTGGGCGGTTTGTTTCGATCGGGGTATTTTCGAAATTCTGCGCGCATCAGCCAGCGGGTTATTTACCATCTCCGGGTCCGCTTGTTCCGGAAGACTCAAAACCTCAGCATGTCGTTTCACGAGAAGTACACGTCCGGGCGTGTGATTGCCCGACAAACCAGCGACCTCGACACTCTTCGCGAGTTTCTGGATTCCGGTGTCGAAGACCTTGTCAGCGGTGTGCTGTTCATGGTCTTCACGGCGGTAGCGCTCATTGCACTCGATCCCTCGAGCATGCTCCCCGTGCTCGTTTCGTTTGTTCCTCTCTTCTTTTTCGCCTGGTGGTTCTCCCTGCGATCGCGCAAGGCGTTCCGCGCGTCACGCATCTATTCGGCTCGGCTGATTGTGCAGTTTGTGGAGACAATGACCGGCATCCGTGCCGTGAAGGCGTTCCGTCGAGAGCGCCGCAATGAGGAGACCTACGGCACTGAGGTCGACAACTACCGCATGGCTAATCAGACCGTCATCGCCCTGTTTGGAATCTTTGATCCAGGCTTGAAGCTTGTAGCCAATCTGGTGATGGCGGTCGTGCTGCTCCTGGGAGCCTTGCGGGTGCTCGACGGGGCAATGGAAGTGGGGGTTCTGCTCGCTGCCGTGCTCTACGTGCGTCGCATCTTTGACCCGATTGCCGACCTCGCGTTTTTCTACAACGGGATGCAGAGTGCCGGAAGCGCGCTCGAGAAAATCTCGGGAGTGCTTGAAGAAGAGCCGGGCGTTCCGGAGCCCGCAAATCCCACTCCCCTGCCCGCGGCATTGGGGGCACTCGATTTCCGTTCCGTCTCATTCAGTTACGTTGCCGACCAGCCGGTGCTGCCAGACTTCGAACTCCATATTCCCGCTGGTCAGACGGTGGCACTTGTCGGCACCACTGGCGCTGGCAAGTCAACCCTGGCAAAGCTCCTCGCGCGTTTTTACGATCCCAGCTCGGGCTCGGTCTCTCTCGATGGCATAAACCTGCGCGACCTGTCCAACGACGATCTTCGGCGAGCCGTGGTGATGGTCACGCAGGAGGCTTATCTCTTTTCGGGCTCCGTGAGCGACAACCTGCGCATCGGTCGCCCGGACGCGTCTCAGGCAGACATTGAATCAGCCGCGCGAGCCGTGGGAGCACACGAGTTCATCCTGTCGTTGCCCGAAGGCTACGAGACCGACGTCAATAAGCGTGGTGGCCGACTCTCATCCGGTCAACGCCAATTGCTGTCATTTGCCCGCGCGTTTTTGGCCGACCCCGCAGTTCTCGTGCTGGATGAGGCCACGGCACTCCTGGACATCCCCAGCGAGCGTCTGGTTCAACGCGGGCTGCAAACGCTGCTCGCCGACCGCACGGCCATCATCATCGCCCATCGCCTGTCGACCGTGGCTATTGCCGACAGAGTGCTTGTGATGGAGCACGGGAGAATTGTTGAAGACGGAGCTCCCGCCGACCTCATCGCCGGCACGGGGCAGTTCGCGACTCTTCACCGGGCGTGGCGCGACTCGCTCGCCTAAGCCGTTAGGCGAGCGACGAAATGATGGCGTTGAAGCTCGCCGAGGGGCGCATGACTTTCTCGACCAGCTGTGCATTGGGACGGTAGTAGCCGCCGATGTCGACCGGTGTGCCCTGAACCGCGACAAGCTCGCCGACAATCGTTTCCTCGGCGGACGAGAGGGCCTGCGCAACGGGCGCGAAGGTGGTCGCCAGATCCGTATCGACCGTCTGGGCGGCAAGTTCTTGTGCCCAGTAAAGCCCGAGGTAAAAGTGGCTTCCGCGGTTGTCGATCATGCCGATCTTGCGGCCGGGCGAACGGTCCTCTTCGAGGAAGGTTCCCGTGGCCCGGTCGAGAGTGTCTGCGAGCACCTGTGCGCGAGGGTTACCGGTGGTTACGGCCAAGTGCTCCAGGGAGGCGGCCAGCGCAAAGAATTCACCCAGGGAATCCCAGCGCAAAAAGTCTTCTTCCACGAGCTGCTGAACGTGCTTGGGGGCCGAGCCGCCCGCACCGGTCTCGAAAAGTCCGCCGCCGGCGAGCAGGGGCACGATGGAGAGCATCTTGGCGCTGGTTCCCACCTCGAGGATGGGGAACAGATCCGTGAGGTAGTCACGAAGCACGTTGCCGGTGACCGAGATGGTTTCTTCGCCCTTGCGAATGCGGGCCAGCGAGTAGAGAGTGGCCGCAGCGGGCTCCATGATCTCGATGGTGAGGCCTGAGGTGTCGTGCTCGGTGAGGTAGTGCTTCACCTTCGCGATGATCTGGGCGTCGTGCGCACGGCGCTCATCGAGCCAGAAAACGGCGGGCGATCCGGTGGCGCGTGCGCGCGTCACGGCGAGTTTGACCCAGTCCCGAATGGGAACGTCTTTGGTCTGCGTGCCGCGCCAGATGTCGCCTGTGCCGACCTCGTGCGAGATGAGCACATCGCCCGCAGCGTTGAGAACGTCAACCCGGCCCGCCGAAGCAATCTCGAACGTCTTGTCGTGGCTGCCGTACTCCTCGGCGGCCTGAGCCATCAGGCCGACATTGGGAACGGTGCCGATTGTTGCGGGGTCGAGCGGGCCGTTGGCAACAACGTCGTCAATAGTGGCCTGGTAGATCCCCGCATAGGAGGAATCGGGGATGACGGCGATGGTGTCGTCCTCGGCTCCATCGACGCCCCAGAGTTTTCCGCCGTTGCGCACGAGCGCGGGCATGGACGCATCCACGATTACGTCGGAAGGAACGTGCAGGTTCGTGATGCCCTTGTCACTGTTGGTGTAGCTCAAACGAGGGCCGTGAGCGATGGCGGTCGCGAAGTCAGCGGCAATCGCCTCTCCTCCGGCCACCGCAGTGAGACCCGCGAGAATCGACCCGAGTCCGTCGTTGGGCGTGAGTCCTGCCGCCTCCAGGGCGGCGCCGTGCTTCTCGAACACCGCGGCAAAAAACGCCTTGACAACGTGACCAAAAATGATGGGGTCGCTGACCTTCATCATGGTGGCCTT
>DBCH01000076.1:11132-11312 GCA_002292955.1 Microbacteriaceae bacterium UBA963
AACCGAAAGGAACGTGGCGTCCACGATCTCGCCCTCGAGCACGGTGAGTCCCGACTTGAGAACCGTCTCGACTCCGTCGGTAGAGGTGTGGCGAATGGTGAGGGTGTCGGCGGCGGGCATCACCAGCGACTTTTCGTTGGAGAAGAAGTCGTCGTGACCCATGGTTGCCACGCGCGTCTT
>DBCH01000076.1:11367-12203 GCA_002292955.1 Microbacteriaceae bacterium UBA963
TCACCGACCCCGGTGCACGGCGATCACTGTTGCCCTCGCGGAGAACGGGGTTGACGGCGCTGCCCTTGATGCGGTCGTAACGCGCGCGCGCCTCGCGCTCGTCGTCGGTGGCAGGCTCATCGGGAAAGTCGGGCACGTCGAAGCCCTGCGACTGGAGCTCAGCAATAGCGCCCTTGAGCTGAGGGATCGACGCCGAAATGTTGGGCAACTTGATGATGTTGGCTTCGGGAGTCTTGGCCAGATCACCAAGCTCCTTGAGGGCATCGGGCACCTTCTGCTCAGCGGTCAAGCGCTCCGGAAAGACCGAAAGGATGCGGCCGGCCAGAGAAATGTCGCGCGTTTCGATCGACACGTTTGCTACCGAGGCAAAGGCCTGCACGATCGGCAGAAACGAAGCCGTGGCCAGTGCCGGAGCTTCGTCGGTGTACGTGTAGACAATGGTCGAATCGTTCATGAAGGGCACGTCTCCGGGTCTGTTTTTTGCGCTAAGTTCCAGCGTTCAGCCTACCTCAACGACATCGCCGGCCCGTGGGCCACAGGATGGCCGCCGACGGTGTTAGCGAGAGATGGTGGCGAACTTCCGAATCGATAACGGAACGAAGACGACCAGAAGAACCACGACGCCGAGCAGGACCGTGGCGATGGGGTTCTGGGCCGGCCACGCATCTCCCACGATTGTGCCGGGGGGAACGTTGCCAAACAGTTCTCGCGCGGACTGCACGAGAGCCGAAACGGGATTCCACTCCGCGAATATCCGCAACGGCGTGGGCAGGTTCTCGCTCGGCACGAATGCGTTCGAGATGAAGGTCAAGGGGAAAAGAATCAAGAACGAGGCG
>DBCH01000042.1:0-384 GCA_002292955.1 Microbacteriaceae bacterium UBA963
GCCCTTGACGCGAGCATCGACGACGTGCTCGCCCGCTACGCGGCCGACTACCCCACCCTCTAGTCGGCGCTAGACGAACGGCGCGCGGCCAGCGCGCCACATGCGCCACGCGGTGCGACTACGCAGGCGCTGACGGCCACCCGGTGACGTGCGAACGCCCTCGACAAATCCGGCCCACCATGCCCGCAGGCCCTGAGGATTCCGGAGCCACCGCAGGTGCTGGATGGCCGTCCACGCAGCCACGTAGACCACACCCTGAATCAGTCCGAGGTTACGTTTGGCCAACCACACGCGGTTGCGCGCATTCAGTCGGTAGTAGTCGGCGTGACGCGTGGGTGAGATCACGGGATGTTCCACAGCCAGGTCGCCGGCGTACCAGGCTCG
>DBCH01000042.1:536-41935 GCA_002292955.1 Microbacteriaceae bacterium UBA963
CGTGGGTCACCCTTCCGGATGCGAGGTATCCAGCGCCGAGGGGCGGGTACTCCGTCGGCGCCGTCCACCCGAGGTTGAATCAGGCCGATGTCGGGCCGCTCTCCGAGCAGGCGAATCGCGCGCGCCAAGAAATCGTTTCCGAGCAATCGTGCGTCGTCATCCAGAAAGAGCAAGTAGTCGCCCGCGACTCGAGGCACGCCCGCGTTGCGGCCGGCAGGAATTCCCCGGTTCTCTGGCAGGCCCACCGCGGTCACGCCGCGAGGAAGTCCCCGCGGTTGCCAGCCGTTGCCCACCACCGCAATATCAATCGAGACGCCCTCCTGTGCCTGCACGCTCTCGATGGCGCGCGCCAGATCTGCCGGGCGCTGGCCCATGGTGAGCAGAACCACTCCCGCGGAGGGAATGTGACTAGCGGACACGCGTGCTCGACATGATCGCCACGAAGTGGCCAATGAGTGACAGCAGTGCGAGGGGCGTCATGATGAGCAGAAGCCACTGGCTCGCCACCTGCTGACCCACGAAGATACCCACGAGAGCAAACGCGAGAGCCACGATGGTGAGCTCGACCGAGTGGAATAGCCGGTAGAAGGGGATGAACCGTGCCACGCGGCGCAGGCGGCGCACCAACGAGCCCGTGGGAGCCTTCTCGGTCTGGGAGTCAGCGAGCTTGGCGAGTCCCGCGTGTGCGCGAGCCACGTGCACCATGTCGTTCAGGGCCTTGTTAAGCACAATAATGAGGCCAAGCAGTAGCCCGAGAGTGGTCCACAGGTATTCGGCGCCGCCCAGGGGCAGGGTGGCCGCACGAATTCCCAGTGCGACGGGAATCAGCGCTTCGGTTGTGTAGTGCCCGACCTTGTCGAGAAAAACACCCGCGGGCGATTTTGTTTTACGCCACCGGGCCACTTCGCCGTCGCTGCAGTCCACCAACATCTGGAGCTGTCCCAGGATCACGGCGAGAACGGGGCCCCAGATGCCCGGGATAAGGAGCGCAGCCGCGGTCGACCAGCCCACAAGAATCATCAGCCCGGTCACCGAGTTTGCGCTGAGTGACGTGCGCAGGAGGAGCCAGGTGAGATACGGCGAGAGATCGCGCAAATAGAGCGACGCTGTCCAGTGTTCGGCGTTGGCCCGCAGGCGCACCTCCGGCGGCTGCGTAACACGACGCAGTTGAGCCAACGACGTCGGTTTCGTCACGCGCTACCTTCCTGTGGATGTCGTGACGTTGGGGCTCAACCGGGCCATTCCCAGCAAGAAGCCCACACCCCACGACACGTGAATACAAGGCAAGACTATGAGAAACCAGAGGCTGGCGCGAAGACCGAGGCCCCGCGTCGACGTCACGGTTGCCAGAACCACGAACAGCGCATAGGCAGCCGGCAGGAGCCAGAACCAGGCAAGGAAGGGCGTCGACCCAGCGAGAGCTTGGGCAATACCCGCAATTCCGAGAAGCGTTCCCGCGATGATTCCCAGCACGGCCACCGGTGGAACCAGGTAGCGCAGTGATCCGCCCGTGCCGTTGCGGCGCGTGAGGTCCGCGCGCCACAGGCCCGTCGCAAACATCTGCCGCACCAGCTTGCGCACGCTCGACCGCGGCCGATACGTGACACGCAGTTCCGGCGTGAACCACACCGTGCCGCCCGCGCGGCGCAGTCGCTGGTTGAGCTCCCAGTCTTGTCCGCGCTTGATGTTCTCATCAAAGAGGCCGACCGCCTCGATTCGTTCACGCTGAAAAACGCCCAGGTAAACCGTTTCGGCTTCTCCCGCGGGGCCACCCACGTGCAACCGAGTTCCGCCGAGTCCCACGCGCGTTCCGTAGGCACGCGCAACGGCCTGCTCGAACGGGGTCTGTCCCTGAGCGTCCATAATCCCGCCCACGTTGTCGGCGTCGGTGTCGAGAATCGTTTGCACGGCGATGCGCGCGTAATCGACCGGAAGCACCGAGTGGGCATCAACGCGAACGATGATGGGCTGCGCGGAGTGGCGAATCGCGAGATTCAGCCCGGCCGGCGTCGATCCTTCGGGGTTCTCAATCACTGTGATGCGCTTGTCACGCTTACCCAACGCGTCGACCAAATCGTTGGTGCCGTCGATGCTCGGCCCCACCGCAATGGTGATGTCCCAATCTCCGGCAAAGTCCTGGGCAAGCAGACTCTCCACCGCATTGGTGACGTGCGCCACATCGTTGAGGACGGGCATCACGTACGAGACTCCCGGCAATGACTGAGGGTTCGCTGGTGTGGCGCGCGTGCGCGACATTTCGTTCCTCGCAGCCGGTGAAGGGATGAGCTTTAGCCTACCAAAGCGACAAAAAGAGAATCGGGGCCACCCCCTTGCCTAGGGCGGCCCCGATTGGGCACTGGTCTACCTGAATGTTCCCAGTGTGACGGTGATTGTTTGCGGCTTGCCTCCGCGCACAATCACGAGGTCTGTTGTGGTTCCTGCAGCCAGACTACGAATTGTGGCTGTGAGATCGCTGGAAGATGAGATCGGCACTCCGTTAACCGTCACCACGATGTCGCCGGGCCGAATACCCGCCTTGTCGGCCGCGCTACCCGCAACAATCTCCTTGACCACGGCTCCCACCGAGGTGCTGTCCTTCTGACGTGCCTGGTCACTCACGGTGGCGCCGAGTAGCCCGTGGGTGGCGCTACCCGTGGCAATAATCTCTGTGGTCACCCGCTTGGCCAGATTGGACGGGAGAGCAAATCCCACGCCGATGCTTCCACCCGAGCCCGCAATGGCCACGTTGATACCGATGAGTCGTCCCTGGGAATCCAGCAGTGCGCCACCGCTGTTGCCGCGGTTGATGGCGGCGTCGGTCTGAATTACGGGAATGGCAATTGACTCTTGCGTCGCCTGCGTCTCTCCTTGACCCTGTCCAAAGTCAAACTGGAAGAAGTCGAGCGGGTTATCCTGATCGGGCGTTGTCGAATCCGACTGGTCGGGAACGGCACTGCTGCCGATCTGAATGCTGCGGTTGAGCGCGCTGACGATGCCGGTGGTCACCGTTCCCGCGAGTCCCAGTGGAGCGCCCATGGCGATGGTGACATCGCCCACATTGAGTTTGCTCGAATCGGCCCACTCTATGGGAGTCCAGTCCGTAACCCCATCCACCTTCAAGACGGCCAAATCAACCGTGGGGTCGGTTCCCACCAGTTTGGCGTTGTAGAGAAGTCCCCGGCTATCTTCGACCTGCCAGATTGCCTCGTTAGTCGCTCCTGAGAGCGTCACCACGTGAGCGTTGGTCACGATGTAACCGTCACTCGAGATGATGACACCCGAACCACTGCCACCGGATGTGGCGGTGGAGACCTTGATGGTCACCACGCTGGGAGACGCCTTCGCGGCGACGGCCGAGATGTCGGTAACCGCTGACGCGTTGTTGATCACGACGCCCTGCTGGGGGGTGACGGCCGCAGTCTGCTGAGAGGAATCCTGTGTGATGAGCACGGCGATGCCGGCGCCCGAAGCACCGCCAAGGACGGCGCCCACCGCGAGGGCGGCCACGAGGGGCACGGCCAGACGACGGGAGCGGGCGTTGCCTTCGGGCGCGGCCGATGGTGATGACGAGGGAGATGACGAGGGAGGAACGGATGCTGCTACCGATGCGGCTGCAGCTGCGGCCGTTGCCGATGAAGATGTGCTCGAACTCCGGGGCCGGCGGGTGGCCTGCGGCTCAGTCGAGGTTGCGCGCTCACGCGCAGCCTTGGCGCGCGACGCGGGCGCTTGCGCACCTCCCGACGAATTCTCTGCGGGGGTCGGCGGAACCGGTGTGATGTCATCGGGTGTTTGCGACATGGGGGTGCTCCTTTCAAGCACCTTTAGACTCACGCACCAATATGTGCGAATGCTATGACAAATCTGAAAGTGCTCTGGGAGTTTATCCGAGTCAGCCGAGGGCCCCGGAACAGCCCGCGGTGCGACGCGTCGCCCCACACGGCGCGCTCACCAAAGCGCGGTCGAAGCGGGCGGTCACCAGTGTGGCCGGACCGGACTGTGCCGTCACCTCGCCCGAAACTTCTTGCCACGAAAAACCCGAGAAGCGATAGCTCACGCGGTAAACGGCCTCGACTCGGGCGGTGTAGGTTCCCGGACTCACATACGTGTGTGACGTGGGTGTGGTTGAGAACTCGCGGACGCCGGCCGCCTGCCAGGTTGCGCCGGGGCTGGTCGTAGAGGCACTGGTGCCATCGCCGAAGTGCCAGCGGTACCCGGCCGGATCGAAGGCGACCTCGACGGGCAGACCCAGCACCGTTCCGGCGAGCACGTGACGGCGCGCGCCCGCCAGCATGTTCGTGGGCAACCCGGCTACGGTCCACCCCGCGGGCTGGGTGGCGATGGTGGGGTTCTCGGGAACAAAGCGCTGCAGGTCTTCAAGGTTGGCCTCGGGGACTTCCGGTTGGTCAGGCGTTGCCGGTTGTCCGGGTCGGGGGCAGAACCAGGGCCAGACTCGAAACAGCGCGCAGACGGCAAAGGTGACGTCACCGACAAAAACGGGGTGCGGGTCGATGCCGAACCGAAACGGGCCACGGTATCCGTCGCTCCCCGGGGTCGCGGGACTGCCGGGAACACCGGGTTGGCCAGGAAAGCGTATGCCCGCCCAAATGTCGAGGCCACCGTTGGAGATACCTGCTCCGTGGCATGCCGTGCCCGGAGGACAGGCGGCGGTGCGTGCAGCAGCGGCCCGATCGAGTGCCAAAGCAGCGTGCGGAGACGGGTCGCTGAATGCCAGGGCACACAGGGTGATGAGTGTGATGAGCGACGATGACATGAGCACACGTGCCCACGAGCGACGCACGCTCACCCGGGGCGCCCCGCGGGAGGGGGGTCGGAACATGGCACGAAAGCGAAGCGTCGACATCATGGTCGCGACGGTAACGGCCAGCCGGCTCGCGCGGCTGCGCCTATCCACAGGGAGGGTTAGACCGAAACGCCCAGACGCAGCAATATGGTGTCGACGTCCTTGCCCATCTGCCAGATCAGATCATCCAGGGAATCGAATTTGAGCATCCCGCGGATGTAATCGACAAACTCGATCACCACAATCTGTCCGTAGAGGTCGCCCGGGGGGCGAATGCAGTGGGCCTCCACAACGCGGTCGCGTTCGCCCTCAATCGTCGGGTTGGTGCCGACGGAAATCGCCGCAGGGTAGCGACTACCGTCTTCCGTGATCAACCAGCCCGCGTAGACGCCGTCGGCGGGCATGAGGCCGGTGGCCTCGCGTGACAGGTTCGCCGTGGGGTAGCCCAACTCGCGCCCCTTCGCTTCGCCGTGCACGACCTCACCCTGCATTGCGTGGGTTCGACCCAAGACGCGCGCCGCACTCGTGACATCGCCGCCGATGATGAATCGTCGCACGAGCGACGACGAGATGCGGTCACCGGACTCATCGGAGACGTCGTCCACCACGACAACGTCGAAGCCGTGGAGGGTCCCCAGTTTCCGAAGCGTATCGACGTCACCTTCGGCATTGTGGCCGAATCGGAAGTCCTTGCCCACAATCACGCACTGTGCGCCCAAACCGTCGTTCACGATCTGGCTGACGAAGTCGGCGGGGCTGAGGCTCGCGAGTTCATCGGTAAAGGGAAGCACGAGGCACGCTTCGACACCGGTCTGCCCGATGAGCTCAACGCGACGACTCGCTCCCGTGATGTCCAGCGGCACGCTGTCGGGGGTGAAGAGACTCGCCGGGTGTCGATCGAACGTGACCACCACTGCGTGAAGACCCCGGTCCTCGGCGATCTGCCGAGTTTTCTGGATCATCTCAACGTGCCCCCGGTGAATGGCGTTGAACTTTCCCACGGTAATCGCGGAGGGCTTCATTCGATGACCCAGTTCGGCCAGAGAACGCGCAACAATCATGTTCGGCCTTCCTTTCGCGAGCGTGTGTACAGATAAAACATACCGACCGCAGGCAGCACGAGGGGAACAAACAGATATCCCCGGCCAAATGCCGACCAGACCGTGTCTTGCGGAAACAGTTCGGGGTCGCTCAAGCTCACGATGCCCACCACGAGAACGCCCACCAGTTCAATCGTGAGCGTGACCCACCCCACGACGCTCCAGCGACCGCCACCTCGAATCAGCGCGATGGTGGCAACAAGGTAGACAACGGCCGAAAACGCCGAAAGTGAGTACGCGAGCGGTGCCTCAGAGAACTTTGTGGCTATTTGAAAGCCCGATCGCCCCAAGGCAGCAACGGTCAACACGAGGTAGACCACCAGGACAAGAACCCATGCGCCGCGCTTCACGAACCGTCGCCCTGAAGAAACCAAATCTGGCTCATCCGGTAGAGCATCACGGCGATTGCGAGCATTGCGACCCCGAGCACCACGGTGCTCCAACGCGAGCGATCGGCGAAGGCCCAGAAGGCCGCACCCAATGGAATGAGGAGGGCCGTGACCAGATAGAGGTAGAACTCAATAAGACTGCCCGTGGGCTGATTGCCGGTGAGTGGCGCCGAAATCGTGACGGCCAACTGCACGATGAGGAGGAGTTCGATAACGCCGGCAAAGCCCATGGTGAGATCGTTCGGGCGCCAGCCCACAAGTCCCAAGATGATGGCCAGCGTGCCCCCGGCAACGGCAACCGCCAGTTGCACCCAGAGAAACCACTCGATCACGGCGACTCCTGAGACATATTGAAGAGGATGCTCACTCGCGCTGCCTGAGCGTCCACGAGCCCTCTCAGCCTACCTTCGGGCGATATGGCGGCGAACCTGCCCTCACCGGGGGCGGTGAGTTGAGCAGCCCGGCCGTGGCGCAGGTGTACGTCCTCGTCCGCGTCAAGCTGCCACCGCGGAAAGATGCGGCCGGCCGCATCCGCGGGTTCCAGGAGACGCGCGGACGTCAGGCTCGTGGCCTCGTCGGAGGGAAGAGTGTCGTCCAACACCAGGGCCTCGGCGATGTCGAACGGGCCCACCCGAGTGCGCCTCAGTGCCGTGAGGTGGCCACCCACTCCCAGCCGAAATCCGAGGTCGCGAGCGAGAGCGCGAATGTAGGTTCCCGATGAACAATCCACGACCACGTCGACATCAATCCCGTCATCCGTTCGATGAATGCCCGTGATGTCGAAACGCGACACCGTGACGGGACGCGGCTCGAGAGCAACCGTTTCACCCTCGCGCACGCGGGCATAGGCGCGCTTGCCGCCGACCTTGATGGCGCTCACAGAACTCGGCACCTGCATAATCTCGCCCGTGAGCGTGGCGACAGCGGACTCAATGTCGGTGTCGGCCACCCGGGCTAGCTGCTCGCTCGGGGCGCGACCGAGGGTTTCTCCCTCGGCATCGTCAGTAGTCGTGGATTCACCGAGTCGAATGGTCGCCGTATAGGTCTTGTCGAGGCCCACAAAGAACGTGAGAAGCCGAGTTGCGCCGTTGATACCCATTACCAAAAGGCCGGTCGCCATGGGGTCGAGAGTTCCCGCGTGCCCCACCCGTCGGGTCGACAGGATGCGACGCAGCCGGGAGACAACATCGTGACTCGTGAGACCCGGCGACTTGTCGACGAGCAGAATGCCCGGAGCGGTAAACGAGGGTGAGGCCACGCCTTCGATTATCGCTTGCCCGCGTGGTTTAGGCTCACACCGTGGCTGACGAGAATGCCGCGGATCAGGTTCGCGCGTGGTTCGCCCGCGAGGGGCGTGCGCTGCCGTGGCGCGGCGATGACGTCTCGCCGTGGGGTGTGCTCGTGAGTGAATTCATGCTGCAGCAGACTCCCGCAGCACGTGTCATCGCGCCGTACCTTACGTGGATGGAGCGGTGGCCCACTCCCGCCGCCCTCGCCGCCGCGTCTGTCGGAGATGCCGTGCGCGCGTGGGCCAACCTGGGCTACCCGCGACGGGCCCTGTGGCTGCACGCGTGTGCCGTGACCATCACGGAATCCTTCGACGGACGAGTTCCCAGCGACGTTGCTGAGCTTGAAAAGTTACCGGGCATTGGCCCCTACACTGCCAGAGCCGTGGCGGTGTTTGCCTTCCGGGCCCACGAACCCGTGGTCGACACAAACGTGCGTCGCGTCATTGCCCGGTGGCATCACGGTCGCTCCGACCAGGAATCACCGTCGGCCAAGCGCGACCACGCCGACATGCTCGCGCTCATGCCCCCGCCTGCCCAGTCGCCCGAGTTCAATGCCGCGATGATGGAGCTCGGCGCACGCGTGTGCACCGCACGGGCTCCACTGTGTGCCGAGTGCCCCCTGGCGCGAACGTGCGCGTGGCGGAATGCGGGCTACCCCGACACCGGGGCACGCGGGGCCACCAAGCAGGCGCGATATGACGGCAGCGATCGGCAGGCTCGCGGAGCGCTACTTGCGGTGTTGAGGTCAGCGCCTGGGCCGGTCACTCGCGCCGCGCTCGAGCGTGCCTGGGCTCAGGCCGCTCAGCGCGACCGAGCACTAATTAGTCTCATTGACGACGGGCTCATTCTGCCCCTCGCTCGCCAGCGCTTTGAGTTGCCGAGCTAGGCCGACGGATCCGCTTCGCGCGGCTTGACGTACGGGTCTTCGTCGCCGGCGTACGCCGCCGCCTGCGCGAGTCTTTCCACCTCGGCGTCGGCGGCAGCCGCTTTGGCCAGGAGATCGTCGATGGTCTTTGACGATTCGGGCAGAGCATCCAGAATCAACTCAATGGTGGGCGTGAGTCGGATGGTCAGATTGCGCCCCACCTCGCCACGGATACGACCGGTGTTAGCCGTGAGAATGCGAGCCGCTTCGGCGCGCTCATCGTCGTTGCCGTAGACGGTGAAGAAGATGGACGCGTGCTGCAGATCACCGGTGACCCGGACATCGGTGATGGTCACAAAACCGAGGGGTTCTTTGATGACGCCGCGCTCGAGCGCCTCGGCCACAATGACCTTGATGCGCTCGGCCAGCTTTCTGGCTCTTCCGTGATCAACCATGAGAAATCCGTTTAGTGAGAGACGTGTGGGGGTGAAGGAGGGCATGCTGCGGGTTGTGCGGCGTGCCCTCCCCCACAGCTAGACGCGGGGCTTCTCGACGAGCTCGATAGTCTCGATCTCGTCGCCGATCTGGAGGTCGTTGAACTTACCCAGACCGATACCGCACTCGAAGTCGGTCTTGACCTCCGAGGCGTCGTCTTTGAAGCGCCGCAGCGACTCGATGGCCAGGCCATCGGCCAACACGATGCCCTCGCGAATAACGCGCGCTTTGGCGTTTCGCGTGATTGTTCCGCTGCGCACAATACATCCGGCGATGTTGCCGAACTTGCTCGAACGGAAGATCTCGCGGATCTCGGCCACACCCGACTGCACCTCTTCGAACTCGGGCTTGAGCATTCCCTTGAGCGAGTTCTCGATGTCTTCGAGTGCGTTGTAAATGACGGAGTAGAACCGGATGTCGACTCCCTCGCGAGCGGCGCGTTCGCGCGCCTTCGTGTCGGGACGCACGTTGAATCCGATGATGACGGCGCTGTCCACCGTGGCGAGGTTCACATCGCTCTCGGTGACCGCACCCACACCGCGGTGGATGATGCGCAACTGCACGCTGTCGTCGACCTCGATCTTGAGGAGCGACTCTTCGAGTGCCTCGACGGCACCCGAAACGTCACCCTTGATGATGAGGTTGAGCGACTCGACCTTGCCGTCTTCGAGGGCCTTGGTGAAGTCCTCGAGGCTGATGCGCTTGCGCGCCTTGGCCAGCAGGGCGTTGCGCTGCACCGCCTCACGCTTTTCGGCAATCTGACGAGCCGTGCGGTCTTCTTCGGTGACGAGGAGGGTGTCACCGGCCCGCGGCACGCTCTGCAGGCCCTGGATCTGTACCGGACGCGACGGCGTGGCAACTTCGACAGGAACGCCGTGTTCGTCGCTCATGGCACGCACACGGCCGTACGCCGTACCCGCAACGATGGCGTCTCCCACCCGGAGCGATCCCGACTGGATGAGCACCGTGGCAACCGCACCGCGACCCTTGTCGAGACGGGCCTCGATGGCGATACCGCGGGCGTCCTTGTTGGGGTTGGCGCGCAGGTCAAGACCGGCGTCGGCGGTAAGCAGGACCGCATCGAGGAGCTGGGTAATGCCCGTGCCCTCGCGCGCCGACACATCGACGAACATGACGTCTCCGCCGTACTCCTCGGCAACCAAACCGTACTCCGTGAGCTGCTGGCGCACCTTGGCGGGGTTGGCGTCGGGCTTATCGACCTTGTTCACAGCAACCACGATCGGTACGTTGGCGGCCTGTGCGTGGTTCAGGGCCTCTACCGTCTGAGGCATGATGCCGTCGTCGGCGGCCACCACAAGGATGGCGATGTCGGTCACCTGCGCACCGCGGGCACGCATGGCGGTGAACGCCTCGTGACCCGGGGTGTCGAGGAAGGTGATGCGACGGTCGACACCGTCGTGGTTGGCGTGTACCTGGTAGGCACCAATGTGCTGCGTGATGCCACCCGCTTCGCCTGCCACGACGTCGGTTTGACGGATCGCATCCAGCAGGCGCGTCTTTCCGTGATCAACGTGACCCATGACGGTAACGACCGGCGGACGAATTTCGAGCGTCGATTCGTCTTCGTCCTCGAGTTCGGCCTCGAGATCGATGTCGAAGTCTTCGAGAAGCTCTTTGTCTTCGTCTTCGGGGCTGACGACCTGGATTTTGAAGCCCAGTTCGGCACCGAGAATCTCGAAGGTTCCCTGATCGAGTGACTCGGTTGCCGTGGCCATTTCACCGAGGTGAAAAAGCACGGTGACGAGATCGCCGGGGCTCGCATTGATTTTCTCAGCAAAGTCGGCGAGCGACGCACCGCGGCGCATGCGAACGGCCGTTGTTCCATCGCCGCGAGGAACCTTCACACCGCCGAGCGACGGCGCCTCGCGAAGTTCGTATTCGGCCCTCTTAGTGGCCTTCGACTTCCGCGATTTACTCTTTCCGCCGCCCTTACCAAAGGCTCCGGCTGTTCCGCCGCCGGGGCCACGGCCACGACCGCCACCACCACCGGGACGACCCGCAAAACCGGGGCGACCAGGAGCTCCGCCGGGTCCTCCGGTGCCAGCACCGGGGCCGCCACCGAATCCGGGGCGTGAGCCGCCGGGGCCGCCGGAACGACCCGGTCCACCGGCGCCACCCGGACGTGCCGGGCGACCGAAGGTGCCGCGCTCTCCAGGAGCGCCCGCGCTGCCGGGACGTGGTGCCATGGGTCGGGGAATATTCGAGGGACTGGGATGTGTGCCCATGCCCTGAGTCGACGCGAAGGGGTTGTTGCCCGGGCGGGGTCCCGCAGGGCGCGTACCCATGCCCTGAGTCGATGCGTAGGGGTTGTTGCCGGGGCGTGCGCCGCCGGGCTTGGAGGCCTCGGTGGCAGCCGGGGAATCACCCGGGGCGTCAGTCACGGGTGCAACCGGAGCTGCGGGCGCGCTTGGCTCGGGGACGACTGCCGGAGGCTCAGCTACGGCCTCGGCAGGAGCCGCGGAAGCAGTGGTCTTGGTTGCCTTCGCTGCGGGCGCAGAGTCTGCGGGTACGGGCTTGAGCCCTTCCGCCTCGAGCGCAGCGCGAAGTTTGCGCGCCACCGGCGGTTCGATTGTCGACGCCGAGGTCTTGACGAATTCGCCAATCTCCTTGAGCTTGGCGAGGGCGGTCTTTGAGTCGATGCCGTACTCGGCAGCAACCTCATGTACGCGTGGTTTTCCAGCCACAATTCTCCTGTCTTATGATCCAGACCCATAAGACAGGGTTGGACCATTCTTAGCGGACGGTTCTCATTTCGAGCCGCTCATTAGTTGTCCATTGCCATTCAGCCTTGTCGTTAGTGGAATTCTCACCCACGGGTGTCGGTGAGAGATTGCCAATGCTGGTTGAGGTGCGCCGTGTCTGGCGCGTTGTGTCGAAGTGCCCGGGAGAATGCTCGCCGCGCGATTGCCTGCTCCAGACACTGTCTGTCGGCATGCAACCATGCGCCGCGCCCGTGTGCCGCTGAGGACGTATCCACAACCACACTGCCCCCGACAACAACAAGCCTCACGAGTGATGACCTGTCAGCAGTCGAACGGCATCCGATGCACGTTCTTACAGGATTCATTCTACCCCCTCGCAACAGCCTCGGCGGTCGAGCCCGGTCGGCTTCGACGCTCGAGCCTTACGACTCCATTACCGAGTCGGGCTGGATATCGATCTTGGCGCCCGTGAGCTTGGCCGCGAGGCGGGCATTCTGGCCATCTTTGCCAATGGCCAGGGAGAGCTGAAAATCGGGGACGAGAGCGCGAACGGCCTTGAGGTTGGCGTCGATCACAAACGAACTGCTGACCTTTGCCGGGGACAGCGCATTGCCCACAAAAGTGGCGAGGTCAGGCGAGTAGTCGACAATGTCGATTTTTTCGTCGTTCAGCTCCTCGGTCACAGCGCGCACGCGACGGCCGAGCTCGCCGATGCAGGCGCCCTTGGCGTTGATGGCGGGGTCGTTTGCCTTGACCGCAATCTTGGTGCGGTGCCCCGACTCGCGCGCGAGCGACACAATCTCAACAAGTCCGTTAGCAATCTCAGGAACCTCCAGCGCAAAGAGCTTGCGAATCAGCTGGGGGTGCGTGCGCGACACAGAAACCTGCGGACCCTTGTTGCCCTTGGAGACGGACGTGACATAAAAGCGCATGCGCTTCCCGTGGGAGTAGTCCTCGGTGGAGACTTGCTCCTCGGGAACCATGATGGCCTCGACCGTTCCCAGATCGACGTGAATCATGTGCGGATTCGAGCCCTGCTGAATCACGCCGGCGACGATGTCGCCCTCTTTGCCCTTGAACTCGCCCAACACGGCCTCATCGGCAATGTCGCGCATGCGCTGATTGATGACCTGCTTAGCCGCGTGTGCAGCGATGCGCCCAAAGTCGTCGGGAGTCGCCACGCTCTCGCCCGTGAGGTTTCCCTCGTCGTCGCGCTCGATGGCAAAGATGGTGACGATGCCCGTCTTTCGGTCGAGTTCCACGCGCGCCTCGGGCACCTCATCGGGGTCGGCACCGGGAATCTGTGTGACGTGCTTCTGGTAGGCCGTGAGAATGGCCTGCTCAATGATGATCACCAGCTCGTCGAACGGGATGCCCTTTTCGGATTCCATGAGCTTGAGAACTCTCAAATCGATATCCATGACGGACTCCTCTATTCATACCTGCGCTCGTGACGTGCACCACCGATGGGGTGAAGTGTCAAGCGTAACCGACGAAGGTCGGTCGAGAAAAACACAAAATTGCGCCTAGCTGGCGGTGAGGTACGTCACCGCTTCGGCCACCGGCACCTGGGTGCGCTTGTCGGATCGACGGTCCCACACCTCGACGAGACCCTCGGCGAGACCCTTGCCAACGATGAGGATGGTGGGGATGCCCACAAGTTCGGCGTCGCCAAACTTGACTCCCGGAGACACCCTGGGTCGGTCATCGAGCAGCACCTCGAGCCCCGTCGCTTCGAGTTCGGCCGACAGCTGGCTCGCCATGGCAAAGACGTCGTCCTCTTTGCCGGTGGCAATCACATGGATATCAAACGGAGAAACCTGCGGCGGCCAGATGAGCCCCTTCTCGTCGTTGTTGGTCTCGGCAACCACCGCAAGGATTCGGGTCACACCAATTCCGTATGAGCCCATGGTGACGGTGGCGAGTTTTCCGTCTTCGTCCTGGACCTTGAGACCCAACGCCTCGGCGTACTTACGACCGAGCTGAAAGACATGCCCAATCTCCATGCCGCGTGTGATCGATACGGGACCGGAGCCATCGGGGGCGGGGTCGCCGTCGCGCACGTCGGAGCACTCAATATTGCCGTCGGGAAAGACGTCACGGCCGATCACAACGTTCGTCACGTGGGCATCGACCACGTTGGCGCCGGTCAGCCAGGCGGAACCCTCAACCACGCGCGGATCGACGAAGTAGCGGATCCTGCTCGAGCCACGCTCGCCCAAGAACTGGCCGGCTTCTGACCACGGGCCGATGAATCCGCGGACCAGGTTCTTGTTCTTGGCAAAGTCAGCGTCGGTGGCCGGTTCAACGGCAGCGGGCGAGAAGAACACCTCCACGCGACCGAGATCAACCTCGCGATCGCCGGGAAGTCCCACCACCACGAGCTCGCGCGTGCCGTCGAGATGGGTGAGAGCGAGGACAACGTTCTTGAGTGCGTCGGTGGCATGCCACGAAGAGCCTTCGCGCGGATATGATGCGGTCATCAGCAGGACGAGCTGCTCGATGCTGCCGGCTCCCGGAGTGCTGACCACAGCGGCGGCAGGCTTGTCGGTAATCGACTCGGCCGGCGGAGCGACAGTGCGGAAGGCCTCCACGTTGGCGGCATAACCGGCTGCGGTGCTCACGAACGAGTCTTCGCCCACCTCGGTGGGGTGCAGGAACTCCTCCGATCGCGAGCCGCCCATTGCCCCTGCGTCGGCCTGAACAATCACATAGTCGAGACCGAGCCGGGCAAAAATGCGCTCATAGGCATCGCGCTGGGCCTGATAGCTCACGGCGAGTCCCTCGTCGGTCACGTCGAACGAGTAGGCGTCTTTCATGGTGAACTCGCGCCCGCGGAGCAGCCCCGCGCGGGGTCGTGCTTCATCGCGGTACTTGTCTTGAATCTGGTAGAGGCACACGGGCAGGTCTTTGTAAGACGTGTAGAGGTCCTTCACAAGAAGCGTGAACGCCTCTTCGTGGGTGGGCGCGAGCAGGTAGTCGGCGTCTTTGCGGTCCTTGAGACGAAAAATGCCATCGCCGTATTCGTCCCAGCGGCCGGTGGCCTCATAGGGCTCCTTCGGAAGGAGTGCAGGAAAATGTACCTCCTGAGCACCGGCGGCCGCCATTTCCTCGCGGATGATGCGCTCAACCTTTGCCTTGACCCGGAGCCCCAGCGGGAGCCACGCAAAAATGCCCGGGGCCTGGCGGCGGATGTATCCGGCGCGCAACAGCAGCCGATGGCTCGTCACCTCGGCGTCGGCCGGGTCTTCTCGAAGAGTCCGAAGGAAAAGGTGTGAAAGAAGGGTAGGCACGCCTCAATGTTAGGCGGTGGGCGCACCCCGAGTGCGCGCACGCACGATGAGCACCGTGCACGTCACTCCCACCGTGAGCGCAATGGTGACGGCGCTGAGTGCACCGTAACCGATCGCGGACAGGGTGAGCCCCGCTGCGGCGCCCGCTGCGGCAGCCGTGAGGCTCATGAGTGTGTCGGAGAGACCCTGCACGCTCGGGCGATCTTCGGGAGTCACACTTTCCGTCAGCAGTGCTGACGCGGCAACGGTAGCGGCCGACCAACCCAAACCGAGCAGAATCATGGAAATAACGATGGCGGTCATGTCGTGCGGCGCCAGGGCGTTCAGGACGAGGGCAGCCAGCAGAATCACCTGCCCGAGCACAATTACAGAAATGCGACCCCAGCGATCCGCTAACCATCCGAACAGTGGCGAGAAAGCATACATACCGGCTGTGTGAAGGCTCACGGTAAGCCCGATGAGCGGGAGGATGACGTTCATCATGGACAGGTGAACCGGCGTCATCGACATGATGCCCACCATCACTCCGTGGCTGAGGGCCAAGGCAACCACCGCGGCGGCGGCCATGGGAGTTGCCCTCAGAATGCCGAAGGCGGCCCCGATGCTGCGCTTGGTGGAAGGAACCTCCACCCCATCGCGAACGCGCTGAGCGCGTGCCTCGAGCAGAGGGTCGGGACGGAGGCCGATCGCATAAAAGACCACACCGACCACATAGAAAAAAGCAGCTATGACAAAGGCCCCGGCCAGGGACGGGAGTCCGAGCGAAAGCCCGAGACCGTCTCCGGGACCCACCAGGTTAGGGCCAATCACCACACCCACAGTGGTCGCCCAGACAACGAGCGAGAGGTCGCGGGCTCGGGTTGTCGGTTGCGCGAGATCTGTGGCCGCAAAGCGCGTCTGAAGGTTGACCGCATTTCCCGCACCCACAAGAGCGATGCCCACGATGAACAGCGGGAAAGACTGAGCGAGATCCGCTGCGACCACAATGGTCGACCCGGCGGCCGCGATGAACAGCCCCAGAGACAAAGCCCACCGTCGACCCCACCGGTTGGCGTAACGCGCGAGGGGAAAGGCGAGAATCGCCGTTCCGAGTGTGGCGAACGTGGCCGACAGGCCACCCAGAGCCGGGGAGCCGCTGATCTGGACGGCCATGAGCGACCCGATGGAGAACGATGCTCCCGTGCCAAGGGCGCCCAAAACCTGCCCGATGGCGAGCACGGTGAGAATTTTACGTTGCAACCCCCGACGGGTCGCGAGTAACGAACTCATGGAATTCACGTCACGAGGACGTAATAACCTGCACCGATCCGGTTTCTGACGCCGGCATCTCGGCCGCGAGACGATTGGCCTCTTCGATCAGCGTGGCCACAATTTCTGATTCGGGAACGGTCTTGATGACCTCGCCCTTCACAAAAATCTGCCCCTTACCGTTGCCGGAGGCCACACCCAGGTCGGCCTCGCGGGCTTCGCCCGGTCCGTTCACGACGCAGCCCATCACGGCCACCCGCAGGGGAACGCTCATTCCCTGAAGTCCCTCGGTCACTTGCTCGGCGAGTGTGTAGACATCGACCTGAGCCCGACCGCAGCTGGGGCACGACACGATTTCGAGTTTGCGCTCGCGCAGGTTGAGTGACTGGAGTATCTGAAGTCCCACCTTGACCTCTTCGGCCGGCGGCGCCGAAAGCGAGACCCGGATGGTGTCGCCGATTCCCTCGCCGAGCAAAATGCCAAAGGCCGTTGCCGACTTGATGGTGCCCTGAAAGGCCGGACCGGCCTCAGTGACGCCGAGGTGGAGGGGCCAGTCACCGCGCTCGGCGAGCATGCGGTACGCCTTCACCATGATCACGGGGTCGTTGTGCTTCACCGAGATTTTGAAGTCGTGGAAGTCGTGTTCCTCAAAGAGACCGGCTTCCCACACCGCGCTTTCCACGAGCGCCTCGGGAGTGGCCTTGCCGTACTTCTCGAGCAGGCGCGGATCGAGCGACCCCGCGTTCACCCCGATGCGCAGGCTCACCCCGGCCGCCTTCGCGCGTGCAGCAATCTCGCCCACCTGGTCATCGAACTTTCGAATGTTGCCCGGGTTCACCCGAACCGCGGCGCACCCGGCATCGATGGCCGTGTAGACGTAGTTGGGCTGAAAGTGAATGTCGGCAATAACCGGGATCTGGCTCTTCTTCGCGATGATGTGCAAAACTTCGGCATCTTCTCGGGTGGGCACAGCCACCCGCACAATGTCACAGCCCGATGCCGTGAGTTCGGCGATCTGCTGCAGGGTGGCATTGATGTCGGTGGTTGGCGTGGTGGTCATCGACTGCACCGAGACCTGAGCATCACCGCCAACCAGAACTTTGCCCACCTTGATCTGGCGCGACACACGACGGGGGGCAAGAGTTTCAGGCTTTGCGGGTATTCCGAGATTGACGGCAGGCACGTGCCCAGCCTACGACGAATCGGGCTAGAAAATGATGACCGGCTTGACGATGTCGGCGTAAATCAGCAGAGCGCTCATGCCAATCATGATGACCACGACCACGAGCGTGATGGGCATGAAGCGCGCAATGTCTACTGGTCCGGGATCTGGTCGTTTGCGCAGGCGCGCCCAACCGCGGCGGATGAGCTCCCACAGGGCCCCGGCAATGTGACCGCCGTCGAGCGGCAACAGGGGAATGAGGTTGAAGACGAAGAGAGCCACATTGAGCGAGGCCAGAATACCCAGGAGCGACACGACCTTGCCGTCTGTCGTGACCTGGTTTGATCCGGCGATGTCGCCCGCGACCCGGCCGACACCGACCACGGAGATGGGGCCGTCGAGCTGGCGCTCTTCGGGGCCAAAAGCTGCCTCGCCCACCTCCACCAGCCGTTGCGGCAGATTCAGGATCATGTTCGCGGTTCCGGTCACTGTTTGCCCGACCAGTGGGAAGGCGGCCGTGACCGGTTGGGCCACCATATCGGTGACCGGCGAGATGCCCACGAAACCTACCCGCTGAGTGACCGCGTCACCGTCGGGACCGGTGACGACGGCGCCATCGTCACCGAAGACCGGACGCGACACCTCCACGGGAGTAACCGGAATCGTGAGCGTTTCGCCGGACCGCTCCACAGTGAACCCGAGCGTGTTGCCGGCAGCCGGCACGATGGCCGTCGACACTTGATCCCACGCGCTCACGGGGGCGCCGTTGATGGCCACAATGGTGTCACCCGGCTTGAGGCCGGCGAGTGCGCCGGGCGCGTCGGGGGTAGTCGCTGAACACGTCTCGGATGCCTCAATGCACGTCGATACGGAGCTCAGGGTATTTGTGGCCTGAGGCATGCCGAAGCCCACGACGATGATGGCGAACAGCACAAACGCCAGCACGAGGTTCATGAACGGACCACCGAACATGATGATGATGCGCTTCCACACGGGGAGGCGGTAGAACAGCCGGTCGGGCGCCACGTTCTCGGCGCTCTCAGCACTGGCGTCGCGCGCATCCTGGACAAGTTTGCCGAAGAAGCTGCGGGAACCCGACTTTGCCCGCGACTTTCCGGGAGGGAACATTCCCGCCATCGAGATGTAGCCGCCGAGCGGCAGCGCCTTGATGCCGTACTCGGTCTCGCCCCACTTTTTGCGCAGCAGTGTGGGGCCAAAACCGATCATGTATTGCGCCACGCGTACTTTGAAAATCTTGGCCGGAATGAGGTGGCCCAGCTCGTGCAGGCCAATAGACAGCGAGAGCCCGATCAAGAAGATGAGCACACCGAGGAGGAAGGGAAAGATATCCACCCGCCGAGACTACGCCGAATGTCTGACAGTTTCCCGCACAGCGTCCGACGTTATCAATCCCGTGTCAGCGTGCCCGGGAAGCCGTCAGAAGTCGAAGAGCAGGAACCCGGGAGCGTGGAAAACGGAGACCAGACCGGTCGCCGAATCAGAGCATGCTTCAAGAACACGCCCCGTAAAGAGGCCCCCCTGATCCGGATCATCAAATCCGGAAGACGCATCCCGCTCAATCACATAACAGCTTGTGGTGTCGGTGATTATCGACGAGTCGTCGGCATATTCCACGAGGACTGAAGCGGGTTGCCCCACAGCTATTCCTTCGGGAGTCGACACCGCAATCGGACCCTGTGCGGCACCTCGGGCCCAGACGTTATAGGCGCGCAAGAGGGAGTCGGGCGCATCCCAACCCGGTCGCTCCGAGATGAGCACGAAATTCTCCCAGCGATACTCCGCCAAATACGTGCTCCGCTCAAGAGAACTCAGATCCGTAACAACCGGAGCGGATCCAAAAGCAGTTTCGAGATCAGCAACCACGAGTGCGGGGTCGTCGGTCAGTAAGTGCGCCCACATCACCTCGCCCGCGCTGTTTTTGAGAACAAGATTTGTCACCGAGACCTCGAGTGACTCTGGCACGGGAGTGGGGGTAGGAGTCGAAGAGGCCGAAGGCGAGATGCTGGGGCTGGGCGCCGCAGTGGGAGCTTGAGTGAGAATCCACGGCCGCCAGAACAGCAGTCCGGCAATGACAATCACCACAGCAAGCGCGCCGGCCAATAACCCGATGATCAGACCCCGACGCGACCTCGCCCGCTCGGGAGCCGGCTGACTGCCCCCCGGTGGTGCCTCTTCGCCCATCTCGCTCATGGGAGGCAGGATACCGCCGAGTGTTAGTTTCTGGCAATGGCCTCGCGTGCGTGCGCTCTGGCCCACGCATCCGCATCGAACAGAACCTCACGCGACAGCTCGCCTTGGGGCCCCGAGTGCGCCTCGACAACGCGAGAAACAGTGTCGACGATGTCGGTGAAGCCCAACCGACCGGCGTGAAAAGCCAGCACGGCCTCTTCGTTAGCGGCATTCATCACCGCGGGAAAGGTGAGACCTGCCGAACCGACCGACTTGGCGAGCGCCACGGCGGGGAACGCCAGTTCATCCAGAGGCTCGAACGTCCAGGTGTGCGCGGTGCTCCAGTCCACTGCCTCAGCCGCGTGGGCCACGCGATGCGGCCAGTCGAGACCCAGCGCGATGGGAAGCTTCATATCGGGCGGCGAGGCCTGCGCCATCGTGGAGCCGTCAACAAACTCCACCATGGAGTGGATGACGGACTGCGGATGCACGGTCACCGAAATGTCGGCGTAGTCGATGCCAAAGAGCAGACTCGCCTCGATCACCTCGAGACCCTTGTTCATGAGGGTGGCCGAGTTGGTGGTGACCATGAGGCCCATGTCCCACGTGGGATGCGCCAGGGCCTGCTGAGGAGTGACGTCGCCCAGCTGGTCGCGGGAGCGACCGCGGAACGGTCCGCCGGAAGCCGTCAGGATGAGACGACGAACCTCGGCGTGCGTGCCCGAGACGAGGCACTGTGCGATGGCCGAATGCTCGCTGTCCACGGGCACAATCTGCCCGGGCGATGCGGCGCCCATCACCAGTTTTCCGCCGATGATCAAGCTCTCTTTGTTGGCCAGCGCCAGGGTCATTCCCCGTTCCAGCGTGGCGAGCGTGGGGCCCAGCCCCACGGCCCCCGTCATGCCGTTCAGAACGACATCGGCATCGACCGTGCGCACGAGTTCCTCCGACGCGTCGGCGCCCAGCGCGGTGTGAGTCACACCGAACGCTCGGGCCTGATCGGCCACCATGTCGGCCTGCGAACCGGCCGAAAGACCCACCACCTGGAAACGGTCCGGATTGGCGGCAATCACCTCGAGGGCTTGCGTGCCAATAGAACCGGTGGAACCCAAAATGATGACGCGGCGCACGTTACTCATCTTTGCACCACCGGGATGGTTATTTCGCTCGTAGAATTGACCCATGACGACAACTGTTGAGATTTCGGCGGGCATTGCTCAAGAACGGCTGATTCGCACGGCCATTCCCGGCCCCAAGTCGCAGGCCATGCACGCGCGCCGCGCCGAAGTCGTGTCCACCGGTGTGGGCGCTGCCCTGCCGGTCTACATTGCCGAGGCACACGAGTCCATCGTGGTCGACATCGACGGCAACCAATTCATTGACTTCGCCTCGGGCATTGGTGTCACCACGATTGGACACACCGACGACGCTGTGGTTGCCGCGGTTGCCGAGCAGGCAGCTCTGTTCACCCACACGTGCTTCACCGTCACCCCTTACGAGGGCTACGTGCGCGTTGCCGAGCTGCTGGCCCAGCACACGCCCGGTAACCACGCCAAGCGCACGATGCTGTGCAACTCAGGCGCCGAAGCGATTGAGAACGCCGTGAAGATTGCCCGCAAGTTCACCGGAAAGAACGCCATCGGTGTGTTGGACCACGCCTACCACGGTCGCACCAACATGACCATGGCGATGAACTTTAAGAACAGCCCCTACGCCACCGGCTTTGGCTCGCTGGGCACCGCGGTGTTCCGCGCCCCCAACTCCTACCCGTACCAGGACGGACTCTCGGGCGAGGAAGCAGCCGAGCGCACCATCTGGTACTTCGAGAAGCAGGTCGGTGCCGCAGATCTGGCCGCCATCTTTGCCGAGCCCATTCAGGGCGAGGGCGGCTTCATGGTGCCGGCCGAGGGATACCTCACCCTGCTCCAGGAATGGTGCCACAAAAACAATGTGGTCTTTGTTGCCGACGAGGTGCAGAGCGGCATGGCGCGCTCGGGCACCTACTTCGCCTCGGAGGGCTTTGGCCTCGTTCCCGATCTGATCACGGTGGCCAAGGGCATTGCCGGTGGAATGCCGCTCGCCGGAGTTGTCGGCCGCGCCGACATCATGGATGCGGCTCACCCCGGAGGGCTCGGCGGTACCTTTGGCGGAAACCCCGTCTCGTGTGCGGCGGCCGTCGCGGTGTTCGAACAGATTGAGCGACTCAACCTGCTCGGCGAGGCACAGCGCGTTGAGAAGACGCTGACCACCGGACTGGCAGCCCTGCAGAAGAAGTACCCGATAATCGGGGATATCCGCGGACGTGGCGCCATGATTGCGATGGAGCTCGTGGTTCCCGGAACAAAGAAGCCAGATGCCGCTGCGGTCAAGCACCTCGTCGACGTGGGTTTCCAGAACGGACTGCTTCTGCTCAACGCCGGCACAAACTACAACGTGCTCCGGTTCCTGCCGAACGTTCGCATGACGGACGAACTCATTGCGGACGCCCTCAGCGTTCTCGACGACGCCCTCGCCAGCTACACGAAGTGATGCGACTCTCATGCGCATCGGTGTTCCCGCTGAGGTAAAGAACAACGAGTTCCGCGTTGCGCTGACACCGAGCGGTGTGCACGACCTTGCGTTGCACGGCCACGAGGTGACGGTTCAGTCGGGTGCCGGCATCGGCTCGGGCTTCACCGACGCCGACTTCGTGGAAGCCGGTGGCCGAATCGCGGACGACGTTGCTGCCGTGTGGGACTCCGCCGAGCTGGTCCTCAAGGTCAAAGAGCCTCAGCCGTCGGAATTCTCCAACCTGCGCGACGACCTCGTGTTGTTTACCTACCTTCATTTGGCCGCCGAGGCCGAACTCACCCGAGCGCTGTGTACGGCCGGAACAACGGCACTCGCCTACGAAACCGTGCAGGCCGCCAACGGCACACTTCCCCTATTGGCGCCCATGAGCGAGGTGGCCGGGCGACTGGCCCCCCTCGTTGGCTCGCATGCCATGCTCGCGCCCCAGGGCGGGCCCGGGCTTCTGGTGTCGGGCGTCCCCGGAACGCACGCCGCGCACGTGGTGGTGCTCGGGGGTGGCGTGGCCGGAACGAACGCCATTCAAATGGCCGTGGGAATGGGCGCACAGGTGACGGTGCTCGACACCAACCTCGCTCGACTGGCGCAGCTTGATCTCGCCTTCCATGGCCGCGTCAACACCATCGCGTCGAACGCCCTCGAGATTGAACGCGCGGTGTGTGCGGCCGATCTGGTCATCGGCGCCGTACTCATCCCCGGTGCGAAAGCGCCCAAGCTCGTGTCGAACGACCTCGTCGCGCGCATGAAGCCGGGAAGCGTGCTGGTGGACATCGCCGTGGACCAGGGGGGCTGCTTCGCCGACACCCACCCGACGACCCACGCGGATCCCACCTTCGCGGTGCACGGGTCAATCTTTTATTGTGTGGCCAACATGCCCGGCGCTGTTCCCCACACCTCAACGCACGCACTGACGAACGCGACCCTGCCGTTCGTGCGCCGGGTGGCAGACCTCGGTTGGCGGGATGCGCTCAGCGAGGATGCGGCGTTGCGTTCCGGCCTCAACACGTGGGCCGGGAAGGTCACTAACTCGGCCGTCGCCGAAGCACACGGCATGGCCTTCACCCCGCTGGCCGAGGTCTTCGGCTAGGGGCCTGCCGGTAGCGCGGCCCGCACGTAGGAATCATCGGCCTCGAGAACCACAACGCTGTTTTCCAGTGGTGGCGGGATTCGGCGCATGTCACGTCCCACGTAGCGGGCTGTAATCCGCGCGACGCCGTGCCAGACCAGGGGCTCCTGTCTCACGCGGCGTCTCATCTCGTCAGAGAGCGTGAGGGCTTGCTCGGGCGTGAGCGCGTGGAGGAGAACTCTTGTTGCAGTGGCCGCCTGATGAGCCGACCACAACTCAGGTTCGTTGGTGAGCACCACTGCTCGACGACCCTGTAGCACCTCGGACAACGTGGGCAAAAGGTGCGTTCCCGCACGGCCGCGTCGGCCGAGAGAGAGCGCAGAGAGCTCGGCTGGGTCCAGACTCGGCCGCGTGAGTTGAACCGTGTCACCCCCCATCGCACCGCGTCCGGGATAGCGGGAACCAAGATCGATTCGGGTTCGCACGTGTCGGGTCACCGTACTGAGCGCGGGCTCATCCCCCGACGTTGAGAACACCAAAAATCTGCCCCGACCGGGACCCTCGCGCGCCACACGCTCGAGAGCCGCAACGAGATCATCGAGTGCGTCGTCCGGTGTCAACCGCACAATCGCATCGAGCCCGTCGACCACCACCAGTTCCGGTTGGTGGGTGGGGCTCTGGTCACACTCCCGCGCAGCGTTGATGAGGGAATCCCACGCGAGTGCAGGATGAACAGGTACGACCAACACTTTTCCTGAGTCTGCCGCGCGTCCCCTGTCGGGTGCGTCCTGATGGCTCAAGCGCCGGTGTGTCATAGCCTCACGCCTGATGTTCTGAAGCAGGGTCGTTTTTCCCGAACGCGGCCCGCCCACTACCCACAGGGCGCCGTCTCGCTCCGGCAGGTAGTCGAGCACCGACCAGCGCGTGGTGACGAGATCCTGCCTCAGGCCAAGCAGGAGCCCCTCCGGGCATTCCCCCGCGGAATGGGCAAGGTCGGTTACGGTCGTCTCCGACAGCTCTTTCGGCAACTCGGGCCACCACAACCGCCAGTCGTCGGCCGGAGCGGCCGCCGTCCACCGGGCAGCCGCCTCAAGAGTCGGCGCATCCACGCACACCGGATTAACAGTGTCAATGAGCCCCGACGGTCGGCGCACGTAAAGCAGACGGGGCGTTGACGCAAGATCCGTGGGCGAGCGTTGCACTGTTGCGCCCAGCAGATAACGAGCATCGTCGTCACCCACGGGAGTCAGGCACAGTCGCGTCTGGGCGTTGACCAGCAGGTCATCTCCAAAGGCGCCGGCCGCCCGCTGGGTTGCCACGGCGAGATGCACACCGAGAGCGCGACCACGTGAGGCCACATCGGCAGTAATGCGGCGGGCGTCGGGAACAACGTCACACAGTGCGCGAAACTCGTCAATCACAATCAACAGGCGCGGGATGCGGACCGCGCGGGGCAGAGCGGAAATGTCGGTGCACCCTGCGTCACGCAACACGGTTTCGCGGCGGGCCATTTCTGTTCGAATCCCGGCGAGGGCGCGCAGCACGTCATCACCGTCGAGATCCGTGGTGATTCCGGCGTTGTGAGGCAGTGACGCCACGCGGGTGAACCCACCTCCGCCCTTGAAGTCGATGACGGCAAATCGAAAGCGCTCGGGCGGGTGTGCTGCGGCCATGCTGGCCAACAGTGCCACGAGCGTCTCGGTCTTACCGCTACCCGTGGCACCGGCCACGAGCATGTGCGGCACGTCGGTGCTGACCTCGCCCCACACCGGTGTCGGACCAGCGAGAGCATCAGTCCATCCCAGAATGCCCCTCACGTGACTGTGCTCGGGTCGCGGATCATGCTCATCGGCGCCGGGAGCATCGTTGCTCAACAACTCGACTCCCCTCAACTCGACCGCCGACATTTCGCCCGTCATCACTTCGCGCAGGTCACTCAGCGTGGGAGACGCGTGGCGAAGAGCGCGGGAGGCCTGGAGTTCGCGTTGGGCGCGGGTAGCGTGCGCCTCGGAGACTTCATCCACCAAAACGGCAACCGCGTCCAATGGCGTGCGCACATCTGTCAACTCCGCCCACCCCCGCTCCCCCAGTGTCAGTAGCAGCGTTGTATTCGCGGGAATCTCTGATCGGTGAGTAGCGTGGCTGATACTGCCAACCTCGGCGCCACTTCCGTTCCAGGCCCGGGTGAGGGTCAGGGCCCGGGCGACACGCTGACGCGCCTCCGGCGGACCCAGAACGCACACGTGTGCGTCGAGAGGAATGAGAACGGGACGTCGGCCCGGATCGAGCCCCACTCGGAAAGCGACCGGAGCTGCTGGACCCGCCCCGATGTCACGGGCGGCGGGGCGGTGGTGACCGTGGTCGAGGAGGTCCGCCAGGCTGGCATGTTGCCGGCGCGCCCTGCCGGCCTCCTGCTCGACTTCGTGCGCGCGCTGTTGTTCCGTCTCACGCTGCGCCCGAGTGGCATCCTCGGTTGCCACGCGCTGAGCCGCCCGGCCCTGTCGGCGGGCGTCAGCCAGAGAAGCCACCATGGCCACCGGGCCCATAAGAGCGAAAAGCATCATCGCCGGCGATGACGACACCCACCACATGACCAGAGCAAAGCCGAGCGGAACCAACAGCGAGAACAGCGGGACGGGCGTAACGCGAAGACCAGTTTTTCGGGAAGCCTCATGCGTCATGCATCGAGGTCACCACGTTGCGAGAGCCCGACGCGTCGCCTGTCCACAGGCGCGCAGGCTGCAGCGTGCTCGTTACTGAACGGTGAAGGACTGGTCGCCGATGCCGACCGAGGCTCCCGGCCTCAGAATCACGCGCTCGTGGGGCGCGAGCCGCTCGGCGGCAATTCCCGGCATGCTCACCACGGTGCCGTTGGCACTGTCCAGATCGGTCACCATGAGCCCCTCAGCCAATGCCTCAACCCGCAGGTGCGTTTTGGAGACCGTCTTGGACGGGTCGCTCACCACGATGAGGTGATCCCAGGTTTCGTTGGCCGGGGCCACCGGCATGCGACCGATAAGCCCCCGCCCCACCACCTGAGCTCGCTCACCGGTACTGAATACGAGCGTGAATGCCGTAGCGACAGCCGCGGGCGTCTCTGTGGGCATCGATTCCGACGGCCCGGGCACTGCTACAACTGGCGCGGCTACAACCGGCTCAGCTACAACCGGCTCAGCAATTACCGGGGCAACGGCCACCGGCTCAGCAACCGCGGCAGCTGCAACCGGCTCAGCAACCACGGGAGTCGCAACCGCAGCTGCGGGAGCACTCGTCGCTGGTGGATCTACTCGTCGAACACTCGTCTCAATCGGTGAGCCAAACTCGGGAACACTCGCCCCACACTCCCCGCAAAAGTAAGCACCTTCCGGGAGGACTTCCCCACAGACATCACAGGTTGGGTCGCCAGTTGCCATGACGCCATGTTACTCAGCGACGTGCGCGACGACCAATGAACGACCACAGCGCTAATCGTCGCGCGAGACGCTGTCGACGCGTCAATCCGGTCATCAACTCGTTTTCAAGGTCGCTGACAACAAGCCACGCGTTGCGCGCGTCGGCCGCCACGAGAGGATCCGCGGTGTACTCGGCGCGGTCAATGAGGAAAGCCAGTTGGGGGGCGTCCGGTACCTGAACGTTCGAAACAAGCTCTCGGTTGGTGGTTGACGCCGTCACCACATATCGGGCATCGATGAGCACATCGGCGGCCTGATCTCGGGCGCCCATGATCCGTTGCCGTGCATTTCCCCCACTCTGCCGCCGCCGACGCCGCCACGCTTTCGCGACCACGATGCACAGGGGAGGCACCATGAGCAACGCGCCCACGGCAGCGACCCCAGCCAGAGCTCGGAGAATGCCGAAGACGACACCCCACAGAGGATCTGTGTCATCGGTGTCAGCCTCCTCATCTGACTGTGGGGCCTGCGCGCCCCTAACCTGAGACACATCGGCCGGAGGCGGGTCAACGACCGATTGTGGCGGCGACACCCGATTCGGGTCGTCCGGGGGTGCGTCCGGGATGGGACGCGACTCGGGAACCGGGTCGATGGCCACCCAGCCGTCACTCGTGTTGACCTCAACCCACGCGCTCAGCTGTGAACCGATGATTTCTGTGGCGTTCTCGGGGACAACAAAACCCACCGCAACGCGCGCGGGGAATCCCACCTGTTGCGCGAGCAGCGCGGCAGCCACCGAGTACTGCTCGGCGTCGCCAATCATGAGTTTGTCGGTGAGCAGCGACGTGATTCGCTCGGCCGAATGCCCGCTTCGTGAGGGCGGCTCGTCGGCTCCGCCATTACTGACATAGCCGTTCTGGAGGAGTGAGCCGAGCACGGCGACGAGTCGCTCACCGGGTTCTGCCGACGCCTCGCTGTGAGTCGCCACATAGGCCTGCACTCCCGCAGGCTCATCGGTTACCACGGTGCGATCCGTGCCCGGCGTGGCGGTGGCCAGTCGGGCGAGATTCGTGGGTTCGATTCCGGGACCGGATACTCGGTACCGGAAACCCTGGGACAGCCCATTGAGGTCGATGGCGGTTTGCGCCGTGGGGCTGTAGTAGAGCGAGCCGATGCCCGTTCCGTTTGTTTGCATTCCGGCGAGGTCTCCTCGCAGCGGCAGCCACGGTCCGGTGAGCTGCTCAATCGTGATCTCGGCCGCGTCGGGGTCAACACCGTCGGCCAGGGCGTATCCCGATTGCCGGGTAAAGTCGCCGTCCGGCGTCCACACCGAATAGCTCACTCCGTCGTAACGCGAGAGCGTGGCAAGGGTCAGCATCTCGCCCGTCGTTGCGTTGGTCACACTGAACATTGGCACCTCGGCGAGGTCGCCTACTTCGTACGCGCGGAACGCGGAGAGGGGTGAGGGCAGCGAGGCTTCGTCGAGGGTCGGTGACACCCGTGAACGCCAGACTTCGGGGGGCGCGGTCATCGACAGTGCCACGCCCGCCGCCACAGCACCCACGACAACGGTTGCCCCGATGGCCGTCAGCTTGCGCATCACTCCCCCGGGCGTTGCGCTCAGCAGCGCCACGAGAACCGTGACAGCGATCAGCGCACCGGATACCACGGCAAAGCGCGGGTCGGCAAGACCGAGCCAGATGGCCACACCGGTCACCGCAATTCCCGGAACGAGGGCCAACGCGCGCCGGGCAACGGCAGCAGCGAGAACTACCGCCAGTGCCGAGCCGACCAGCGACAGCATGAAGACCGGCACGAGAAGTGCCCCGAACGAGCCCACGGGTGGCGTAATGGTGACAATCTGCTTCCAGCCCTCAACAGCTCCGAGAAAGAGCGCTTGCTCTCCGCCGAGCGTCGGAATGACCCGCCACAGTGCCTGCTGTGGCACGGCGAGGGGTACCCCCGTCACGGCAAAGATCAGCACAAGACCCATGGGCAGTGTCCACCACGGCCACCGACGACGCGTCACAATGGCGGCCACTGCGGCTCCCAAGACACTGCCGGCAACAACCGTCACGACAAACTCGGGCGTCTGAAAAACGGGCCACAGCGGTGTCAACCCGAGCGCGACCACGAGCACGCCAAACGCGGCCATCATGCGGTGGCTCGATTTCTCGAGAGCAGCTTGGTGAGATCGTCCAAACGACCAATCGTTCCGAGGGTCAACCGGCCCGACGTGCGCATTCGGGGCGCTGATTCAACAGCGCAGCGCAGAGCCACGACCTCCACGCCGGCACCAAACGGCAGCGATGCCTGTTCAATCTCCGGCACACCGGCCACCGATCCGGTCACCGCAAAAACGACAGAGACATCGGCGGCGACGTTTGCCGCCAGAGGGGTGAGCCCAACCAAGGGCAAACTGTTCGTAGTGAGAACTATCCCGGCGATCTCATCCAGGAGGCGCGCCGGTGAGACGCTCGTGAGCACGCTCATCGTTTCGCCACTCGTCGGGGCCGCACGGCCCGAGCGCGCCGGAGTGCTCGAGACACTGGACCGAGAAACGGCGAACATCACGTCACGGCTGTCGCGCAGTGCACGCACCCCCAGGGAGGCGGCCGTGGAAACGGCGAGTTCAAACTCGGCGTCATCCGCATAGGCCTCGAGACGCGTGTCCAGGAGAATCAACATGCGCGAGCGACGGGTTTGTTCGTACTGACGAATCATGAAGCGCCCCGTCTTGGCGCTCGACTTCCAGTGGATGTGGCGCCGATCGTCGCCGGGCACGTACTCGCGCAGGGCGTGGAACGACAGGTCCGAATCTGTCAGGTCGCGCGAAGCCTCGCCCTCGAGGTCGCGCACGAATCCCGCACTCAGCGGCGGCAGGTTCGCCGTGGTGGGGTGCACCACGACCTTGGCGGTACCCGGCAGGGCAACCGAGCGACGGTAGAGGCCAAACGGATCGCGGCGCACAACCGAAATGGGACCGAGAGGAATCACCGTGCGACGTGGCGCTTCGACCGTGAGAGTCTTTTCGTGGACCGCACCAACGTTCACGCGCGGTATGCGCTCGGTGACCGTGCGTGCGCCCACGGGTATATCAAGGTCGGTTGCCGAGGTGGCCCGTCGCGCGGGGCTGACGAGTCGCAAGCGCACCTCCGCAGCGCTGCCGGGCAGCACGCGATAGACCTCAGCGTCAAAGGCCACGGCCAGCAGAGTCCTTCTGCGCAGGACGGTGAGTCCGAGGAGCGACACCAGCGCGAGTGCCACACCGAGCATCACAACCTCGCGCCAGGCGAGGCTGAGTCCGGCGAGCAGGCACGCCACAGTGACCGACCAGACAACCCAGCCGGTTACGGTGACCCACCTCAACAACATCAGAAAGCCTGGGCTTGCTTACGCCTGACGAACGGGGGTGTCGATAAGAATCTGACTCATCACGCTCGTGGCAGTGACGCCGTCGAACTCCGCCTCGGCGTCGAGCACGAGACGATGGGCAAAGACGGCATCGGCCAAATCCTTGACGTCGTCGGGCGTGACAAAGAGGCGACCCGCTGAGATGGCCGCGACGCGAGCCGCCCTTGTCAGAGCCAGGGCCCCGCGCACGCTCACGCCCAGGCGAACCTCGGGGGCCGACCGCGTGGCCTCGGTGAGGCGCGTGATGTAGTCGAGCACCTCGGGGGCAACGTGAATTCCTTCCGCGAGCGCAGCCATCTTGGTGACCATCTCGGCCGTCACGATGGGCTCAACGTCGGCGACGGCACGAGCCGAACGCGAGGCGAGAATGTTGACGGTCGCAGCGTGGTCCGGGTACCCCAGGGATGTTTTCATGATGAAGCGGTCGAGCTGTGCCTCGGGTAGTCGATACGTGCCCGCCTGCTCGATCGGATTCTGGGTTGCGACGACCATGAACACCTCCCCCACCTCGTGCGTTACTCCGTCGACGGTGACCCGGCGCTCTTCCATGACCTCGAGGAGTGCTGACTGCGTCTTAGGGCTAGCCCGGTTGATCTCGTCGGCCAGCACGATGTTGGCGAAGATGGGGCCCTCGTGAAAGGTGAAACTGCCCTTCTTCTGATCAAAGATGCTCACTCCCGTGATGTCGCCGGGCAAGAGATCGGGAGTGAACTGAATCCGGGAGTGCGAACCCTTGACACTCTGTGCCATGGCCCGCGCCAGTGAAGTCTTTCCCGTGCCCGGATAGTCCTCAATCAACAGGTGGCCCTGGCTGAACATCGCCACAAAGGCCAGGCGGATCACGCGGGCCTTGCCCACGACAACCTGATCGACATTGTCAACCAGGCGATCAAAAACGCTCGCGAAACCCGCGGCCTGCTCATCGGTGACGGGGGTGGGGGTGCTGTCATTCTTTGCCATGGTGCATATTCTCTTCTGCTGAGGGCGGTTATTCGCCGAAGGTGGGTACGGGAATCGTGGCCGAGCCGCCGGCGGCGCCGCAGACGCCCTCGGCCGTGCAACCGCGAATGGTGATGGTGAACGGATTGGCGAGGTCGCCGGTGGGGGCATCAAACGTGAACGAACTGGCGGTGGCAACGTCGGCGACGAGATCGAACCAGCTGGCGCCGATCTGAACTTGCCAGACCGCCACAAGCGCTGCGGCGCGATCGACCGTGGGAGACACCACGGTTATTCGTGTCGTGCTCGCGTCGAGCGCGGTGAGGGTTGCCTCTCCGTAGGAGGCGGTACCGGGAACCGTCGTGACCGTGACACTCGTGACGTCGCCGGCGCATCCCCACGGGGTGACCGCATAGACGGCGAACCAGTAGGTGCCGTCGGCCAACGGCTCGGAATCGCTCCAGGTGGTGGCCGTCGTGGACGCGGTGGCACCGGTCGCGGGGTCGGCGGGACACGAGGCTGACACCTCACTCGAACTGCGCCACACGTAGTAGACGGGTGCCTCCGGTGCGCCGCGCCTGTCGGCTGCCGACCACGACAGGTTCATTCCCGACGCATCCGCGCTGAGCCCCCCGCCCCACACCGGCGGGCCGGCGGCCGTCACCGTGGCCGACGTCTGCCAGTTCCAATCGAGAGTGTCTGAATCGTTGACAGCGGCGACGCGCACCGAGTACGCCGAACCCGCTCGACCCCAGTAGGTGGGAATCGACGTGTCGCTCGCGGCCGCCCGCAGGTCGGCGATCAACCCACCGTCCTCGTAAATCTCAACGCGGTAGCCATTCACGGCGCTCGCCCCCGTGGGCGCGGAAACGGCTGCCCACGACACGTCGATACCGCCACCCGCCGGTCGGGCGCTGTTGTAGTTGACCCTCGACACCGTGACCTCGGCGGGAGCGGGCGGCGAGCGGTCCGCACCCAGCGGTTCGCTCCATGGACTCGGCGCCGACGTACCCACACCGTTAATCGCGACCACCTGGAAGCGGTACTTGGCTCCCGTGGGCAGTCCGTCCAGGGTGCACACGGTTGCCGCGCACGTGCGGGTGTAGCCGCCGTCACTGGTCACGACATACTCGGTTATCGGAGAATTGTTTCCCGCGGGAGCCGCCCAGCTCAGCGTCAGCTCACCGTTCACAAAGCCCGCGGCGCGCACGGGCACCGTGGGCGAATCCGGAACATCCTGGATTGCGATCGTCACCACGCCCCACGAGTAGCGATCAGGATCGTTGGTGGCATCGGCCACTTCGTACTGCAGGGTGACGTCTGCCGCTCGGGCAGACTCGGCCACCACCACGTTGAGTCGGGACTTGTCCGGTGAGGGCAACACCGTGACGCCCTCGGGCAGATCGGCCGTATCCGTGCCGCGAACCGCGATGACCCGCAGTGGCGTGTTGGGGAACGGGTTGGTGGCCTGATCATTGGCGAGCACGTCCACTTCGACCGCCGAGCCGCGACGAACCGTTGCGGTGTCGGACTGCGGAACGGCGAGCGGCCGCGTCGACGGCACAATCGCGATGAGCACGGTACCCGCCTTTCCCTCGCTCACCGCATCGGACGGTGTCACCTCGAGGGCGAGGGTGGATCCCTTCACGGCCCCCGGCGCTGCCGTGATGGTGAGGTTTGTCCCCTCAATGCGTGTCGTGACGCCCTCGGTGGAGCCGCGCAGGCGGAACGTCAGCTCGCCAACGTTCTTGGCGTAGGGGTAACGGGTAATCTTCACCAGATCGATTTCTTTGGTCGAATCCGGCTCAAGATCAATCTGGGTGTCCTGAAGCACCGGCGGTTGGTTGCCACGCGGCGTGACCACGATGGGTAACACAATCACCGCGCGACGACCCTCGGGATCATCGACACTCGAACCGTCGGTGACCTCGAACGAGAGAGACGCGGGACCAAAATAGAGATTCTCGCTGGTGTACTCAACCGTTCGGTCATCAATCACCAGCTGGTCGCCATTGGCGTGCGTGGCCCGAACCGTGTCGTTCGACGTGAGACGCACCTGCTTGCCCCCGGCGGCCGTGACGTAGTCGTTGATGTTGATGCGCACCGTTTTCTCGCTCGCGACCGTAATGGGGTCGACTCCCAGTTTCACCTGCGGCCGCGCATCGTCGGTGCCGGGAACCCAGACAAACGCGTACGACACGATGGACGGATCATCGGGGTGGGTGACGCTAAAGGGAATCACCTGAGATTTCTGACCCACCGTGACACGAATCTTGTTGCCCGATTCAACCCGGGCATTCCCGGGATATCCGGCCACGATGCTCGGGGTGAGCGTGCGAACATCGCCATCCGCCCAGAAGGCGTTGGCGAGCGGATCCACGACAACCTCGCTGCGCGTGAGAATCTCGGTGAGGGCCACCACGCTGTCGCTCAGCACGGGAGCGTTGAGGGGCGCATCGCTGCGCACGTCTAGCGTGATGAAGCTCGAGGCCGTCCCCGCCACATCGTTGGAAATTTCATAGATCAGCCCGTACGTGCCCGGCTGATCGGGCACCATGATGAAGACCTGGTTTGCCAGGATTTCTGCCGTGATTCCCGGAGTGGTGGGTTCAACCGAGGTGATGGTGAGCGGACGACGTCCCGGGTCGCTGTCGTTGGCCAACGGATCAACCACGATGGTGCGCCCCGGTCGCACCACTACGGCGTCGGGCGCCGCCGAGGGCGACGTTGACCCTGTGGCCACGGAGGCGATGCCCACGCGGATGACCCCGCTGGCCTCCGCTCCGAATCCGTCGAGGACGGAGTACAAGAACACGTCTGTTTCCGTTGCATACGGACCGGCCTCGTACTCTATCCAGTCGGCACCCACCGCGGTCACGGCACCCTTGGTGGGATTCGAGGCCAGACCTGCGAGCTGAACGTTGTCGCCATCAGGGTCAGCTTTGGCCAGCGGCAGGGGAATGCGAACCGTCGTGCCGGCTACCACCCGCGCGGTCACGTCAAGGGGCTGCGGCGCACGATTGCTCGCCGCATCGCGCGGTCGCACCGTGATAGTCACGACGCCCGTGGCCCACGCACCGTTATCGGCAATAACGCGATACGCCGCCGAATAGGTTCCCGCCTGTTCCGGGGCGAGGTAGCGAAGTTGTTGTGCCGTGGCAAACAGGAGACCGGCGCCCGCGGGAACCTGCTGATCGAGCTGCGGGGCAAGCGTCAGCACTCCGCCCGACGGATGCACATCGTTGGCGAGCACGGGAATATCAACCACGTTCCCCGCACGAACCGTGGCGGCATCGGGAACGGCAATGGGCGGCAACGCTAGGGTCGGCGCGGCAGCCTCAACGACAGCGACCTGACCATCCGCCGAGGCGACACCGTTTGACACCCGGTAAGAGATTACGTGCACCCCGGCGAGGGGTCGCAACAGTGTGACGCGAATGAGGTGGTAGTCCACAACCTCGGCGCGCACATCCGCGGTGTTTCCTCCCGACGTGAGTCCGGTGACCACCAGGACACCCCCGCCGGGATCAACGTCCGTCGCGGTCACGTCCACCGTTCGCGTCTGCTGCAGACCCACCACGACCTGATGGGGTGCGGTGAGCGGCACCGAGTTCGCGCTGGGGCGCTCCACGACGTCGACCCGCACGAGACCCGAGCCGTTGCTGCGACCGTCGCTCACGGCGTACGTGACGTAGTAGGTGCCAAGCCGAGAGGGCGTGATCGAAAACGTGAAGTCGTCAAACTGCGGGACGATGTCGAGTCCCCGAACGCTCGGTACGCCCGTGAGGCTCACGGCGCTCGCGCCACCGCGCACGCGATCTGCGGGAGATACCGTGAGCGCTTCGTTGGGATAGGCCAACACGGCAAAAGCATCCGCCCGAAGCCCCACAGCCGAACCCGGCTTGACGGCTACTGTCACGGCACCGAAGCCGCTGGCAAGGCCGTCTGACACTTCGAGATCGATGCGCGCCGTGGTGCTCGCCGCACCCGAGTCAATAAACGACAGCCTGCCCCCCGGGGTAAAGCTGACCACCCCACCCGATGTCGTGCTCGCTTGCGCCAAGTGGATCGGATCGCCATCGGGGTCAATCCAGTCGCCGAGCACGCTGAGGGTGGCCTGCCCCCCGGACGCCACTTCGGCCTCCGTTTGACGCACCTGCTGCGGAGGAGAATTCTCTTGCGCGCCCCGCACGGTGACCGAAACAACAGCACTCGCCGTGCCGCCGCGTCCGTCATCGATGGTGTAGCTAAAGTCCACGACGCCCGACGCGTCGGCGCTCAGTGCGAGGCGCACCGAGGTTCGGTCCGGCGCGATATCTACCGTGGCCTGAGGACTCGATGGAGGTGAGACGGCGGTCACCACGAGCACGTCACCGTTGGGGTCAAAGTCGTTGAGGAGCACGGGCAAGAACGTGACGCGCTCGGCGCGGGCGCCAAAAGCATCGTCTCGGGCAACCGGAGGTTGCGGCAACGGATCGAGGGTTTCGGTTCCCGTGTCGTCGGACACCACCGTTTGCTCCGTGGTTTGTTCGCTCAACAAATCGTCCCAGTTGTCGATGAGATGAACACCGTCCTGGAGTGTCCACGAGGCCCCCGACGCTGTGTCGTTGAGCGCCAGCACACCGCCGCGCTCACGAATCTGCAGTTGCGCCCCGGAGTTCATTCCGTCGGCGTCGATATTCGACGCCACCATGCCCGGGCACTGCGAGAAGACGGTGCCCTGCGACCACGCCGCGAAGAGGCAGCCGTCCTGCTCGCGCGGCGCGGCGGGTCGACCCAGCGCCTCCTGCTCAATAATCGGGGTGACCTTTCCGCCGAGGGACACCCGGACCAAACCGTCGGCGAAGGCGATCGTCGCCTCGGTGGCAGTGCGCGACGGTTGAGCGAGCACCCCCTGAGTCGGAGTAATCGAGCTGTCTGCCAGGTTCACCTCGCGCCCGGGAAGAAAGAGATAACCCGCCGTGGGGTCGAGAACGGCCCACGCGCTGCCGACCACCGTGACACCGACCTGCTCGGCAGAGAGGGTCCGGGAAAGTGACTCGATCCGGGGCGGCGCGGCCTGTGACACGTCGACCGTGGTCACCGAGGAGTCTGCGACGCTCACCCCCACGAGGAGGCCACCGGGTTCGACCGCGATCTGCGACTTTGGTCCCACCGAGAAGCGGGCAGGAGCGCGCGCGTCAAACGAGTCGATCGACTTGAGGGGCACCACCCACACATCGCCCGTCTCCGCGGCGTGGGCCACCACAAAGTCATTGGTGAGCACGACATCGGTGGCGCCGGCCGGAAGAGCCACGGGAGTCATCAGCGTGTTGGTGCGCTCGTCTACCGGCGTAATTGTGTGCTTGGCATCGTCGATGAGGAAGGCCGCCGTGGGTGACTGCAGTACGTCGATCAGGTCGGTCTGGGCCGCAACGATGCTGCCGAGTTCCTGGATGCGCGTGTTGGCCCGACCGAGAGCCTCCCGATCCGCGCTGGTGACCCACACCGCGCCGTCGGTGGCATTCACTCGGGCCGCGGTGAAACCGGAAGCCAGCACAATGCCGGCAATCAGTGCCACGACAGCCACAATCGCCACGACAACGGGAAGAAGAACGCGGACCCGTCTCACGGCCGGGCCTGCAGCGCCGCTCACGCTCGACCTCGCCGACGCCACGGTCGGCGTCGATAGGGAACAACGTCGGCGAGCTGCGTTTCACCCCCGGAGGGGGCAAGGGCATCTAGGTAAACGGGAACATCAATCTGTGTTTGCGCGATGCCCAGCTCCGCCTCGACCGCTTGCAGATCTCGCGCAAACGCCAACGCCGACAGTGGTCGCGTGAGCGGATCCAGGGACAGGCTGCGCGTCAGCAATTGACGCAGGGAGTCGGGCACATCCACCCGGTCGATGTCGGCGGGCTTGCCCTTGAGGATGCGCCCCGCAATGACACCGGGCGCGTTGTCGCGACCGGTGCGCTCGAACGGTGTGCGCTGCGCGAGCAGCGAGTACAGGGTGGCCGCCAGAGAGAAGATATCGGTGGCAACGGTGCCCGTGGTGTCCTGCGAGATGATCTCCGGTGCCGACCACGGCACACTCAGGCCCTGCGCATCGCCGCGGTCCGAGGCAGCCACCGTGGCGGCAATACCAAAGTCACTCAGCACCGCGTGCCCGTAGGTGGTGAAGAGAATGTTGGCCGGTTTGAGGTCCCGATGCAGCACATTGGATCGGTGGGCGGTCTCGAGTGCCGAGGCCATGCGCACTCCCGTACGCAGCACCTCGGGCACCGAAATGCGCGCCGTGCGATACGTGTCCCCGTAGCCGGACGGACAGTACTCCATGACGAGGTAGAGCCGTCCGTCGGCCGCCACCCCAGCGTCGAAGACGGTGAGGATGGCGGGATGTGTGCTCACGTGTGCCATAAGACGAGACTCGGCCACGAACATTTGAGTTGCCCGTGGATTTACCGTATCCGAGAGGAGAACTTTGACCGCAACCTGACGGCGCGGGAGGTCCTGCTCGTAGAGAAACACGTCGGCAAAACCGCCCGAGCCGAGGGCTCGGACAAACGAAAACCCGCTGAGAACCGGAGGCTCGGTGGGAATGCGCCGGGCCATGGGACTATCCCGTCTCACCGGGCGGGGTCACGGCGAGCACGTCGATTACAACGACGGTGATGTTGTCGCGCCCACTGTTGCTGAGCGCGTTCTTGAGGAGCTCGTGAGCGGCCTCCTCGGCCGTGGCGGTCGTGACGAGAAAGTGTTCAATGCCCACATCGGTAATTTCTTTGGTGAGCCCATCAGTACACAGCAACACGCGCGACGCTGGCACGAGCGGAAAGGTCGAAAACTCGGGCACCGGGGGTTCCATGAGCCCGACGGCACGCGTGATCACATTTGCGTGCGGGTGAATGTCCGCTTCGTCGCGCGTGATTGAACCGGCATCCACCAGCTGTTGCACCACGGAGTGGTCGCGAGTCAGTTGCTCGAGAACGCCGTCGACGAGACCGTAAACCCGAGAATCACCGATATTAAACACCGCCCACTCCAGGCCACCTTCGGCGAGCACCAGTGCCGCACCGGTCACTGTCGTGCCGGCCGACCGCTGTGCGTCGCTGACCTGAGCGCCCAAGTCGGACACGGCCCGCTCGAGCGCCGGCTGGACATCGTCGATATTGGCAAAACCGTCGCTCTGCAGCTCCGCCAGTCGCGAGACCACTGCGCCGCTGGCGATATCACCCGCCGAGTGTCCGCCCATGCCGTCGGCCACCGCAAAAACGGGACACGCAGCCACAAAGCTGTCTTCGTTGGCCGAGCGGTGCAGTCCCACATCGGTGGCTACGGCCCACGAGATCGTGACGGTGGCGCCGGTAACGGAGTCGCGCACGGTGTGCCCCGTGGTGTTGACTCCGATAGCGGTCACGACTCGATACTCCCCTGCAAATAGGTTTCCCCGCTGCACGGGCCTCAGATCTGAGAGTGCGACCGAGCGGGGATAACCATAATTCTACCGCTGTGCCCAAATTCCACGGTCGCCTCGCCGGTCGTTGTGTAGGTCTCCCGCGGACCGAGACGACGCGGGGTCTGACCGGGCACGCGAACGCGCGTTCCATTGGCCGACCCGAGGTCGGTTATGACGACTCCAGCGCCCGTCTGTTCCAGCATCAGGTGAGACGCCGACACTTCGCGATCATCTCCCGGCCACGACAGCAAGAGCACGCGTTCTTGGGGTCCGAGGGGTGTGCGGGGAGCACGTCCCAACACAATGGGGCGATGCAGGGTGAACTCTTGGCCACCGGGTTCCCGCAAGCGGGCGCAGGTCTCGGGGTCCGGGGCAGTCGAGATGCGGGGAACGACGCGAACATCGGTGAGGTCGTCGACCGGTTGAGCTGTTCCCGCGGGTGCTCCCACAACGACAGTGGACTCTTCGATGATGACGGTGTCGTCACCAGCGGCTATCCGCGTCTGATCGTCACGCAGGGTCGTGATGTCGCGCACGGTGTCGTCCGCAACGATCAAGCGGGTCGTTTCTGCGCTCAGGCGGGTCGTTTCTGCGCTCAGTAGCGTCGCGTCATCCAGATCGTCATCCAGGCCGTCATCCAGCTCGTAATCTGCCCCGTTATCCGCCATGTGCATACTTTATGTTGTGGGGTCGCCCGCATGTTTATTTGCTTGCCAACACGCGGCTTGGCAGAATCAAGGGGGAAGCAAACGGCCCCCGACAACAACGCGGGCCGACGGAGAGATATGAGCCTCGAAACCCACCACAGCGTCGCCCTCGATCACGAGGGGCTCGTGACGGGCGATTTCCGTCAAGACAACGACGCCCTGCAGACCAAAGCGCGCGACCACCTGTGGATGCACTTCACCCGCCAGTCGAACATGCACGAGATGGGTGTGCCCATCATTGTTCGCGGCGAGGGCCACACCATCTACGACACTCAGGGGCGTTCCTACATCGATGGGCTCTCCGGCCTGTTCACCGTAAACGCGGGCTACGGTCGTCGTCGCCTTGCCGAGGCCGCCGCCAAGCAGATGGAAGAACTCGCCTTCTTCCCCATCTGGTCTTACGCACACCCGTCTGCCATCGAGTTGGCCGATCGGCTTGCCGATTACGCTCCGGGCGACCTGAACCGCGTCTTTTTTGCGACCGGCGGTGGCGAGGCAAACGAGACGGCGTGGAAGCTCGCTAAGCAGTACTGGAAACTTCAGGGCAAGCCCATGAAGACCAAGGCAATTGCCCGGTCGGTCGCGTATCACGGCACTCCCCAGGGGGCACTCTCTCTCACCGGAATTCCGGCGATGAAGCAAATGTTTGAGCCGCTCGTGCCCTCGGCTCACCACGTGGCCAACACCGACTTCTATCGAGCCCCGGAGCACGGCGACGACCTGCTGGCCTTCGGTCAGTGGGCCGCTAACCAGATCGAACAGGCTATTTTGTCTGAAGGGCCCGACACGGTTGCCGCGGTATTCCTCGAGCCGGTGCAGAACGCGGGCGGATGTTTGACCCCGCCGCCCGGATACTTCCAGCGGGTTCGCGAGATCTGCGACAAGTACGAGGTGCTCTTGGTGAGCGACGAAGTGATCTGTGCGTTCGGTCGCATCGGCAACATCTTTGCGTGCACCACCTACGACTTCGTGCCCGACATGATCACATGCGCCAAGGCCATGACGAGTGGCTACTCGCCCATTGCCGCCACGATTATCTCCGATCGCATCTACGAGCCTTTTAGCACGGGCAAGGTCACCTTCCCGCACGGATACACGTTTGCCGGCCACCCGGTTTCGGCGGCTGTAGCGCTGGCCAACCTCGACATTTTTGACGAAGAAGATCTGTGCGGAAACGTGCGCCGCAACAGTCCCCTGTTTCGCGCCGAACTCGAGACGCTCCTCGACAACCCCATTGTGGGGGATGTGCGGGGCGACGGCTACTTCTTTGCCCTCGAGTTCGTCAAAGACAAGGCCACCAAGCAGACCTTCGACGCCGATGAGCGCGAACGTCTGCTGCGCGGCTTCCTGTCCACCGCCGTGTTTGATGCGGGTCTGTACTGTCGAGCCGACGATCGCGGAAACTCGGTTCTCACCCTCGCGCCGCCGCTGACCACCGGCCCCAAGGAGTTTGCCGAAATCCGCGAGATTCTGTCGGACGTGTTGACGCGCGCCCTCGAGGTCATCTAGCCTCTTTCACTTGCGTTTCTCACCGGCGTTGATCTGAGGCACTATCGTCGCGTCCGGAGAGGCGAAGCGGCGGAGTATTCTTCCCGTCGTAGGGTAAACCTATGTGGGGTAATCGGCACGAGTTTCATCCGGGTTTTTACGGCGAACGAGAGTCCGGGGTTCGAGCCGTCGTGGGTGGCATTGCCTTCGTTGCCATTGCCTGGCTGGTGGGTATTCTCGGATCCCTCAGCACAATCGGTAACGTCACCGGATGGTATGCGCAGGCGGACAAGGCTCCGTGGACTCCGGCCAACGAAGTTTTTGGTCCTGTCTGGTTGGCTCTCTACACGATCATGGCGGTAGCCGCCTGGCTGGTCTGGCGCGAACGGGGAAGCTTCTTTCGACGGCCCGCGCTCATTCTCTATGTCACGCAACTCGCGCTCAACGCCGTGTGGACTCCGGTTTTCTTTGGCGCCTACCCCCTCGCCGGAAGTGCCGCGCTCTGGTGGGGAGTCGTGATCATTCTGCTTCTGGATGCCGCGGTCCTGGCCACCATGTTTGCGTTTGCCCGGGTATCCCGCGCCGCGGCGTGGATGCTCGTTCCCTACTGGATCTGGGTGCTGTACGCCACCACGCTGAACGTCTATCTCGCCGTCAACAACTAGCGCACGGCTAAGCCATCAACGGGTTCCCCGTCACGCGTGCGACCCCGCGTGCCGACCCGTAACCTTGAGCGCATGACGGCTCGTGTTTACTCCTGCATTTACTCATCGCCCGTCGGGCCGATTGAACTCGTCGAATCCGACGGCGCTCTGTCCCACGTTCGACTCCT
>DBCH01000042.1:42055-47254 GCA_002292955.1 Microbacteriaceae bacterium UBA963
CGAACGCAGAAGCAACTCGCCGAGTACTTCGCCGGCCGACGACGCGCGTTCGATCTGCCCCTCGCCGCGCACGGCACGCCGTTTCAACGGTCCGTGTGGAACGAACTGGCCACGATCCCTTTCGGCGCCACCAGCACGTACGGCTCAATCGCTCGAGCAGTCGGGCAGCCCCAAGCTGCCCGCGCCGTGGGCGGAGCGATTGGCGCAAATCCCCTCGCGCTCGTGATTCCGTGTCATCGGGTGCTGGCGGGCGATCGTCGCCTCACGGGCTTTAGCGGTGGCGATGGAGTTCCCACCAAAGTGGCACTGCTCACCCTCGAGGGTTGCGAGTTTCGTTCGTGAGCGGCCGAGACACACCCGCCGCCCTCGTTATTGGCAGCGATGGCCGGGGGCGCTGCTGGTGGGCTGAGTCGGGAAACGACGAACTTCGGCGCTACCACGACGAGGAGTGGGGGGTTCCGGTCCACGACGATCGCCTACTGTTTGAACACATTTGCCTGGAGGGTTTTCAGGCGGGGCTCAGCTGGTCAACCGTGTTGAACAAAAGACCCGCTTTTCGTCGGCACTTCCACGATTTCGAGATAGCACGGGTGGCGAGGATTGACTCGCGCAAGATTGAACGCATGATGAGCGATCCTGCAATCATTCGCAACCGGGCAAAAATTGAGGCGGCCATCAGCAATGCACGCATCACCCGCGATCTCGTTAGCGCTCAACTCGGTGCGCTCAACAACCTAATCTGGAGTTTTGCCCCGTCGCCGCGCCGCCGCCGGTTACGCTCGCGTGCCGAGGTGCCGGCCGTCACACCCGAAGCCGAGGCCCTGAGCACCGAGCTCCGCACCCGCGGCTTTCGATTTGTTGGGCCCACCACCATGTACGCGCTCATGCAATCGGCCGGACTCGTCGACGACCACATCGCCGGCTGCCACCGCGCTCAATAACAGACGCCGATCTCAACAATTGCCGCCGACCTAAACGAGGAGCGTAATCTCTCGCCCCGCCGAACTGTTGTCGGCGACCCCTGCCTCGAGCTGCCAGCCGTGAACCGCCCCCCACGCGCACAGTTCATCGACCGACGTGATATTTGCCAGAGACCCCGACTCGGCCAGAGCGCGAACAAACTCACCCTTCGCCTTCTTGTTGAAGTGGTTGAGCGCGCGCGTGGCCCCGGCCGAATCCCGGGTGGCCACGCGCAAAAAGACCCCGTTCGCTGAGACGGGAATGGGCATCAGATCGGCATATCCCTCGCTGCGAGCGTCAAGCACGAAACCGTCCCAGATACCGCTCACCTCGTGAGTGGCATCAACCCACGTTACGGTAAGCGAACGGGTGAGACCAGGCAGTCGCGAATTGTGGGAAAGCCGATACGCCGGAATGGCGTCGCCGGCCGCAATCGGTCCCCACAGTGCGGACTGCAGAATGACGCTGGCCAGAACATCGCCTCGTGCGGGTGCCGAGAGTGTCGACGCCGACAGGCCATCAAAAAGCACACCGGTGTAACGGTCAATGGCCGCGAGCGTGGGCCCGGTCAACAGCGAACGGTTGCGCTCAACCTCGAACGCAAGTTTTGGGCCGAGTTTGAGAGTCGACAGGCACGTCGCCTCATCGCGGGCCAGCGCCACGACCGCGTCGACTAGTTCGTCGCGGGTCTTCGTGAGCTCCGGGAAACTCAGCTCGGAAAGATTCACCGGCCGAGCATCACCGCCGTCGCGCTTCGTCTCGGACGGCGGCAGGAGAACTCGCATGCGTGAGTGAGGAACCTACTCCACAAGCTCGGCGGCCGAGGCCACCACAGAAACGTTGTTGTTCTCCACCGACAAGAAGCCGCCCTCGGCGTTTGCGGTGATTTTGGAGCCGTCGGCGGTGGTGACGCGCACGTTACCCGACGCCAGGATAGCCAGCATGGGCTCGTGCCCGGGCAAGATTCCAATCTCACCCTCGACGGTCTTGGCGACAACCATGCTTGCCTCGCCCGACCACACATCGTTGTCGGCCGAGACGACGCTCACCAGAAGTCGGGAAGCAGCCATGATTAGCCGTTCTCCTTCTGGATCTTGGCCCACTTCTCTTCGACGTCGGTGATGGGGCCAACGTTGAAGAAGGCCTGCTCGGCCACGTGGTCGAAGTCACCCTTGCAAATGGCGTCAAACGACTCGACGGTGTCTTTGAGGGGAACCGTGGAACCCTCAACGCCCGTGAACTTCTTGGCCATGTAGGTGTTCTGCGAGAGGAACTGCTGAATGCGACGTGCGCGCGACACGGTGACACGGTCTTCTTCGGACAGCTCGTCGACACCGAGGATCGCGATGATCTCCTGCAGTTCCTTGTTCTTCTGCAGAATCGACTTGACCGTGGTGGCCACGCGATAGTGGTCGTCACCCAAGTAACGGGGGTCGAGGATGCGGCTCGTTGAGGTCAGCGGGTCCACAGCGGGGTACAGACCGCGCGAGGCAATCTCACGCGAGAGTTCCGTGGTGGCATCGAGGTGGGCAAACGTGGTTGCCGGAGCCGGGTCGGTGTAGTCATCGGCGGGCACGTAGATGGCCTGCAGCGACGTAATCGAGTGACCGCGCGTCGAGGTGATGCGCTCCTGGAGCAGACCCATCTCGTCGGCGAGGTTGGGCTGGTAACCCACGGCCGAGGGCATGCGACCCAGCAGGGTCGACACCTCGGAACCGGCCTGCGTGAAGCGGAAAATGTTGTCGATGAACAACAGCACGTCCTGCTTCTGTACGTCACGGAAGTACTCCGCCATGGTCAGTGCCGACAGGGCAACGCGCAGACGCGTTCCCGGCGGCTCATCCATCTGACCGAACACGAGCGCGGTCTTGTCGAACACGCCCGCTTCTTCCATCTCATGAATCAGGTCGTTACCCTCACGGGTTCGTTCACCCACACCGGCGAAGACCGATACACCACCGTGGTCCTGAGCCACGCGCTGAATCATTTCCTGAATCAGAACCGTCTTGCCCACACCGGCACCGCCGAAGAGGCCAATCTTTCCACCCTGAACGTAGGGCGTGAGAAGGTCGATGACCTTGATGCCCGTTTCGAAGAGCTGCGTCTTCGACTCGAGCTGATCGAAGGGGGGTGGGTTGCGGTGAATCGGCCAGCGTTCCTTGATGTCAAACTTCTGACCGGGAGCGCCGTTGAGGATGTCGCCGGTCACATTGAAAACCTTGCCCTTGGTGACGTCACCCACGGGAACAGAAATCGGTGCACCCGTGTCGCGCACTTCCTGGCCACGAACAAGGCCGTCGGTGGGCTTCAGTGCAATAGCGCGCACCACGTCGTCACCGAGGTGCTGGGCAACCTCGAGCGTGAGCTTGGTTGATTCCTTGCCAATAACGATGTCGGTCTCCAGGGCGTTATAGATGCCCGGAATCGCGTCGTGCGGGAACTCAATGTCAACAACCGGACCCGTCACGCGGGCTATACGGCCCACACCGGTCTGTGTTGCTTTCTTCGTTGCAGTAGCCATTGGGTTTCTTCTCTCTTGCGTTGACTAGTCGTCGTCGGGGATGTGTTACTTGGCGTCGGACAGCGCGTCTGCGCCGCCGACGATTTCGGAAATCTGCTGGGTAATCTCGGATTGACGTGCGTTGTTGGCCAGACGCGTGTACTCGCGAATGAGCTTGTCGGCGTTATCGGATGCCGACTTCATGGCGCGCTGGCGGCTGGCGTGCTCGGAAGCGGCCGACTGCAGCATGGCATTGTAGATGCGGCTCTCGATGTAGACGGGAAGCAGCGAATCGAGCACCTTCTCGGCATCCGGCTCGAATTCGTAGAGCGGCAGGATCTCGGAGTCACCCGGTTCTTCTACGCCCTCCACGATTTCGAGCGGAAGCACTCGCACGACCTGGGGGACTTGGCTGACCATGTTCACAAAGCGGTTGTAGACGATGTGAATCTCGTCGACGCCACCATCGCTGGCATCGCGCAGGAACGACTCGAGGATGGCGTCGCCAATCTCGCGCGCTGTTTCGAAAACGGGAGAGTCGGTGCCACCGGTCCACACGCGCTCGGGCGTCCGGCGTCGGAACGAGAAGTAGGCGTTGGCCTTGCGTCCCACGAGGAAGTAGGCGACGTCTTTACCCTCGCTGCGGAGAAGTTCGGTCAGTTCCTCGGCCTCGCGTAACACCTGCGAGCTGAACGCACCGGCCAGACCGCGGTCGGAGGCAAAAATCACGATGGCGGCCCGCTCCACCTTCTCGGGCTCGGTCGTGAGCACGTGGCTCACGTTGGTGTAGGTGGCCACGGCAGAGACGGCCCGCGTCACGGCAGTCGAATACGGGGTTGCTGCAGCCACTCGAGCCTGCGCCTTTTGAATGCGCGACGCCGAGATGAGCTCCATGGCCCTCGTAATCTTCTTGGTCGTCTGGGCAGAACGAATTTTCTGCCGGTAGACCCGAAGCTGCGCTCCCATTGCTTGCCTTCTCTTAGGTTGGTGTAATCGGTGACGTGACCCGCGGTGACCGCGCGCTACTTCTTTTTGCGGACAATCTTCTCTTGCTTGACCTCATCGGCCGGCAAAGCATCAAACTCTTCGCGACCCACCGAGGCGAGCGGCTTGCCCTCACCGGTCTGGAACTCCTGCTTGAAGTCGGCGATGGCCTTCTCAAGATCGGAGACCGTGGCGTCCGAGAGTTCGTTGGACTCGGCGAGGTTCTTGAGCACCTTGGTCTTGCGACCGCAGTAGTCGATGAACTCCCGCTCGAAGCGCAGGATGTCTTCGATGGGCACCTCGTCGAGCTTGCCGGTGGTACCGGCCCAGATCGACACAACCTGGTTCTCCACCGGGTACGGCGTGAACTGCGGTTGCTTGAGGAGCTCGGTCAAACGTGCACCACGAGCGAGCTGGCGGCGGCTGGCCGCATCCAAGTCTGAAGCAAACATGGCGAATGCCTCGAGTGCGCGGTACTGAGCCAGCTCAATCTTGAGGGTTCCGGACACCTTCTTGATGGACTTCACCTGAGCGTCACCGCCCACGCGCGACACCGAGATACCCACGTCAACAGCGGGGCGCTGGTTGGCATTGAACAGGTCGGATTGCAGGAAGATCTGACCGTCGGTGATTGAAATCACGTTGGTGGGAATGTAGGCCGACACGTCGTTGGCTTTGGTCTCGATGATCGGAAGTCCGGTCATCGACCCGGCACCGAGAGCGTCGGAGAGCTTGGCGCAACGCTCCAGCAGACG
>DBCH01000042.1:47360-47530 GCA_002292955.1 Microbacteriaceae bacterium UBA963
GCACGGTAGGCCTCGGCCTGCTTTGACAGGTCATCAAAAATGATGAGGACGTGCTTGCCGGCGTACATCCAGTGCTGACCAATGGCGGAACCGGTGTAGGGAGCGAGGTACTTAAAGCCGGCGGGGTCGGATGCGGGAGCGGCCACGATGGTGGTGTACTCCATGGCTCC
>DBCH01000104.1 GCA_002292955.1 Microbacteriaceae bacterium UBA963
GAGCGCGAGCAGACGCTCAACCAGATGCTCGTTGAGATGGACGGCTTTGACCCCAAGGCCAACGTGATTCTCATTGCGGCCACCAACCGGCCCGACATCCTCGACCCGGCGCTGTTGCGCCCCGGTCGCTTCGATCGTCAGATCGGGGTGGACGCTCCGGATTTGCTGGGCCGCAAGAAGATTCTTGAGGTGCACTCCAAGGGCAAGCCCATGTCGGCCAACGTCAACCTCGAGGTCGTGGCGCGCAAGACGCCCGGTTTCACCGGAGCTGACCTGGCGAATGTGCTCAACGAGGCCGCACTCCTCACGGCGCGTTCGGATGCTCAGCTCATCGACAACCGTGCCCTTGACGAGGCCATTGACCGCGTTATTGCCGGTCCGCAGCGCCGTAGTCGCGTGATGCGCGACAAAGAGAAGCTCATCACGGCCTATCACGAGGGAGGTCACGCTCTCGCCGCCGCGGCCATGAACTACTCAGATCCGGTGACGAAGGTCACGATTCTTCCGCGTGGGCGCGCCCTGGGCTACACGATGGTGCTTCCGCTCGAAGACCGGTACTCGATTACGCGCAACGAACTGCTCGACCAGCTCACGTACGCCATGGGCGGTCGTGTTGCCGAAGAGATTGTGTTCCACGATCCCACCACGGGGGCGTCGAACGACATCGAAAAAGCCACCGGCATTGCTCGCAGGATGGTGACCGAGTTCGGCATGACAGCCTCTGTGGGAGCCGTAAAGCTGGGCAAGGCCTCGGGCGAGGTATTCCTTGGGCGCGACATGGGCCACCAGCGGGACTACTCGGAGCAGATGGCCCAGATGGTCGACAACGAGGTTCGCGCGCTCATCGAACAGGCGCACGACGAGGCGTACAAGGTTCTCTCCAGTAACCGTGTCGTTCTCGACAAGCTTGCCTCAGAGCTTCTCGACAAAGAAACGCTCGATCACGAGCAGTTGGCCGAAATTTTTAAGCCTGTCAAGAAGCTGGCTAAGCGCACGCAGTGGTTGTCGAGTTCCAAGCGGCCCACGTCGAATAAGCCTCCGGTCAAGGTTCCGGCAAAGAAGGTTGTCACCGAGGCGGTGGCTACCTCCTCAGAGAATCCCACGAAGCCCACCAAACCTCGTGCCACGCGCCGGCCCACGGCCCGTCCTGCCGCAGCAAACTAGGAGCACCCCGTGGCCGTTGACCGCGAACGGATTGCCCGTGCCGTGGTCGAGATTCTTGCCGCTGTGGGCGAAGATCCCTCGCGCGCAGGCCTGAGTGAGACGCCCTCGCGTGTCGCAGACGCCTACGAAGAGCTCTTTGCGGGCGTGGGTGTTGACCCTCAAACGCTTCTGGCAGAGACAATGCCCATTGACGCCGCGCCCGGTGACTCCTCTCTTGGGGGCTCGCAGAGTGACGCTGTGATTGTGACAAACATCGCCGTGCGGTCGGTGTGCGAGCATCATCTCCTCCCGTTTGTGGGTCAGGCGCACGTGGCCTACCTTCCCGACGCGAGCATCGTCGGACTCGGTCGCATCTCGCGCGTGGTGGAGGCCCTGGCCGCCCGCCCTCAGTTTCAGGAGCGGTTGGGGGAACAGATTGCGTCGGCGCTCGACGAGGGATTGAGCCCGCGTGGCGTGCTCGTGGTGCTGGACAGCGCTCACCAGTGCGTGACCGCCCGCGGCGTGGGGCAGATGTCGAGTCGCACCATCACCGTGGCATCACGTGGTGAACTGAGCGAGCCGGCGGCCCGTTCCGAAATAATGGGACTCATGCACGGTGGCAGTGATGACTGAGCGGCGAACGCTCATCATGGGCGTCCTCAACGTCACGCCCGATTCGTTCAGCGATGGCGGCGATTACCTAGATACTCGGGACGCCATTGATCGCGGCATGGAACTCGCCGCGCAGGGCGCCGACATCGTCGATGTTGGGGGAGAGTCAACGCGGCCCGGCGCCGAACGCGTGACTCCCGAAGAAGAACAGTTTCGGGTGATGCCCGTTATTTCAGCGCTGACCGCCGCGGGCGTGGCCGTAAGCATCGACACCATGAACGCGTCCACCGCGATTCTGGCTGTGGAAAGTGGGGCCCAGTACATCAACGATGTCTCGGGTGGCTTGGCCGACTTCTTTATGCCGCGGACGGCGGCATCGACGGGTGTGACCTATATCGCTAGCCACTGGCGAGGACACTCCAGCGACATGGACACCAAGGCAATCTATAAGGACGCTCCCACCGACATCCGGCGTGAGCTCCTGAACCGGGCGAACGCCCTGCTTGAGGCGGGCATTGAACGCGACAAACTGGTTCTCGACCCCGGGCTGGGGTTTGCCAAAACCGCCGAACACAATTGGCAAATGTTGGGCCGCATGGAAGAACTGATGGCCCTGGGATACCCCATTCTCGTGGGGGCATCACGCAAACGTTTCTTGACTGCCCTTCTTACCGAGGACTCCACTCTCGACGATCGTGACAACGCGAGTGTGGCCGTGAGTGTGTTGGCGGCGAACGCCGGAGCCTGGGGTGTGCGCGTGCACGATGTGGCCCGAACCTTTGCCGCGCTGCGTGCGAGCGTTCCTTCGCGCAACATTCGCGCCCGGGCCGCCGATACGGAGCGCGACCTTCGGGTCGCACAGGTAACGCGTGAACTGGCCGAACTCGAGTTTGATCTGGATGCCGAGCTGGCCATCGCCACCGAAATGCGCCGCGAAGAAGAAACCCGCCAAAAGGTGATTGCTGCGCTGATTCGTCAGGCGAAGCTGCAGGCGCAGGAGGCTGCGGAGCGCGCTGAGGCGGCGCGCCTGGACGCTCTGCCCCGCGGCACGGCCGGTTTTGGAGCGACTACCGGGGCGATCCCCTCACCGGCGTCGCAGTCAACCCCCGATGATTCAGGGCCGCGCGCATGAGCGACATCATTCGGATCACGGGAATTCGTGCCACAGGTTTTCACGGTGTCTACACCCGAGAGCGCGAGCGCGGCCAAGAGTTTGTTGTTGACGTGACGCTGCACACCGAGGTGTCGCCGGCCGCCCAGACCGACGACCTCGCCCACACCGTTGACTATGCCCAGGTAGCTGCCGACGTATCCCAACTCATCTCCGGTGAGCCGGTCAACCTCATTGAGACCTTGGCGGAGCGTATCGCCCGAAGCGTGCTCGCCCGCGACTTCGTGACCGCGGTCGATGTCACGGTGCACAAACCGCAGGTCGACCTGGGCGTTTCGGTTGACGATGTTTCGGTCACCATCCATCGCGAACGAGACACTCATGTCTGAACCGGTGTCTGTCGCAGCCGTGTTGGCCTTTGGCGCCAACCTCGGCGAACGAGCTCCCACGATCAACGAGGCAGTACGCGAACTCGCATCGTCCCCGGGCATCCTTTCTGTGCGTATGTCGTCTCTTGTTGAGTCGGTCGCCGTGACGCCAGCGGGGCCCGCGCCGGATGAACCGGCCTACCTCAACGCCGTCGCGCTCGTGCAGACCACCCTCACCCCCCGCGAGTTGTTGCACACCGCCCTGCACATCGAGCAACGGTTTGGCCGGGTTCGCACCGAGCGCTGGGCCGCGCGAACCCTCGACATTGACATCGTTGCCTATGGCGACTCACGAGTGAGTGAGCTCGACCTTGTGATACCGCATCCGCAGGCCGCGAACAGGCTATTCGTACTTGCCCCCTGGCTCGAACTCGACCCGGACGCGTCGCTTGCGGGTGCGGGACGTGTTGGCGACATTGCGGCCGCGCTCACCGCGACCCAGATTCGACCGGCGGAGGTGGCACGGTGAAGCGCACGACGGCGGGAATCATTGTCGTTCTCGTGGTCGTGGCAGCGGTAGCCGGCTACCTCATCGAGCTCGCGATCGTTGCCAATGGCGGGTTCGCGTTTGCGCCTCCCGTGAGTCTGCCCATCACGCTGACAGCAATCGCCATCGTGATTGTGGCACTCGCGGTACCGGTTCGCCGGAGGGTGACCGGGAAGAGAAAAAACCGGCTTGATCCGTTCTACGCGGTGCGCGTTGCGGTGCTCGCCAAATCGAGTTCTCTCACGGGTGCTCTTCTCACCGGTCTTGGCGCAGGAATCATTGTGCACGCACTCAGCCTGCCAATTCTCAACAGTGACCTGCTCGGTCGCGGCATCGCACAGACCGTGGGAGCGGCCCTCCTCCTCACGGCGGGGCTCGTGGCCGAGCGTATGTGCACACTGCCACCCGACAAATCCGACCCCGGATCTCCTTCGGATCCCACGGCGGGAGGCTCGCATGTCTGAGCGCGACGGTCGACTCTCCGTGGGCATCGTGGGGGCCGGTCGCGTGGGGCCCGTCATC
>DBCH01000063.1:0-569 GCA_002292955.1 Microbacteriaceae bacterium UBA963
AGCTCTTCAAGACGGCGGTCGGCCAGGTACTTCACGTACTGGTTGATGTAGTTGGCGTTGAGACCCAGGATGCCGTTGGGCAGCAGGTCGCGGTTGTACTGCTCTTCCATCTCCACTGCGTCGAGGATCATCTGCTTGATCTCGTCGGCAAACTCGGCCGTCTGCAGGTCGGGGTTCTCTTCGAGCACCGTGAGAATCAGGTTGATGCCGAACTTGAGGTGCAGCGACTCGTCGCGAACAACCCAGTCCATGAGCGAACCAAAGTTGCGCAGCAGGTTGCGCTGGCGGAAGCTGAGCGCCACCATGAAGCCCGAGTAGAACCAGATGCCCTCAAGAATCACGTTATAGGCAACGAGGTTGCGAACGAAGTCCTTCTTGCCCTCAGTGGTGGTGATGTCGAGCGTCTGCTCGGTCATGCGCTTGATGAAGCCAATTTCGAACTCTTCCTTGCGGGCCATCGACGGCACGTTGACGTGCGATCCGTACGCCTCTTCGCGGTCGATGGGGAAGGTCTCGAGCACGTACTCAAACGACATGCAGTGGTTGGCTTCTTCCCACATCTGCTTGGC
>DBCH01000063.1:631-2865 GCA_002292955.1 Microbacteriaceae bacterium UBA963
GCCTTGTTGACCAACAGCTCGTTGGGGTTGAAGTACGACATCAGGAAGGTGATGGCGTGACGCTCTTCGTCGGTCATCTTCTTGAAGTCGGCAATGTCTTCGCCCAACTGAATCTCGTTGGGGAACCAGGTGTTCGCGACGGCCTGGTCGTACAGGTCCATGGCCCACTGATAGGTGACGGGCTTGAGCAGCAGGCCCTCTTTAACTCCGGTGCCGAGAATTCCCATGATATCTCCTTGGTTTCGTGTAAAAAATGAGTGGTGAGTCGTGCTGCGCACGAGGCGCCGGGCGATCTGTCTAACGGATTGGTCTAGTTAGCGGATTGTTCTGGTGAGCGGGGTGTTCTGCCTATTGGCAGGAGTCGCACTGCAGGGTGTCCATTGGGTCGAGCGGTACCGCGTAGTCGCCTACGCGATCGAGGGATGGGTTCATGCCGATCCCCCTCCCGCGCCGAAGCCAAAGCCCTTGCGGGCCGGCGCCGAGACGCTGGCACTGGCATCGACCGAGGCGGTCTCGGTCTTTTGGCCCGATCCGCCACCGAAGCCGAAGCCCTTGCGCGAGGTCTGCTCGCCGCTGCCGGTGAGCTCTTCGGCCTTGTTCACCTTCACCGTGGACTGCTCGGCCGTGTGGCGCGGCTTCATGTGCAGGTAGTAGGTGGTCTTTACGCCGAGGTTCCAGGCCTCGGAGTAGATGTCCATCATGTCGCCCATGTCTCGGGTCTCGAGGTACATGTTGCGGCTGATGGCCTGGTCGATCCACTTCTGCGCACGCGCGGCCACCTGCAGGAACGAGGTGGGCGAGAGCTGGAAGCTCGTCTTGTAGGTTTCTTTGACGTGGTCGGGAATAACGGCGATGCCCTGGATGTCGCCCTGGCTGCGCAGGATGTCTTCGCGCACGCTCTCCCACAGACCCAGCTTCTGCAGGTCGGTGACGAGGTTGCGGTTGACCTCGAGGAACTTGCCCGAGCTGGTGGCCCGGCTGAAGATCTGCGAGAACTGGGGGTCTAGTCCGGGTGTGGTCCCGGCAACGAGGCCGATGGACGCCGTGGGGGCGATGGCCATGAGCGTGGCGTTGCGAATGCCACCCTTGACGCGGGCACGCAGGGCATCCCAGTCCATGGTGGTCTTGCGCGACACCGTGATGGGAACACCGCGGTCAGCTTCGGCGAGGTCGATGGAGTCGAAGGGCACGAGTCCCTGCGACCACCGGCTGCCGGCGAAGTTATTGTAGGACCCGCGCTCCTGCGCCAGCTCCACGCTCGCTTCGATGGCGGCGTAAGAGATGTGCTCGGTAATCTCATCGATGAGGTCGTAGGCCTCCTCCGACTCGTAGCTCAGGCCGAGACGCTCCACGATGTCGGTGAAGCCCATGAGGCCCAGACCGATGGCGCGGTTCTCGCTGTTGGAGAAGTCGGCTTCTTGCACCGACGAACGCGTGATGTCGATGAGGTTGTCGAGCTGACGGACGGCCAGCTTGGCGCTCTCTTCGAGCTTGGCCCAGTCGACCTTGCCGTTCACAATGTGGCGCGACAGGTTGATCGAGGCGAGGTTACACACTGAGACGTTGTCTTCGTCCTGGGGCAGCGTGATCTCGGTGCACAGGTTGGACGAGTGAATCGTGCCCGTGTTGTTGTTGAGGGCGCGCAGGTTGATCGTGTCTTTCCAGGTCAGCCACGGGTGGCTGGTTGACTGCAGCGAGATCAAGATGGCCTTGAACTGCTCGCGGGCACCAATCTTCTTGAACATCTCGATGCGTCCGGCGTTGGCCTCGGCCACGTAGTGGTTGTAGCGCTCGGAGAATTCCTTGCCGTAGAGCTCGTTGAGGTCGGTGACCTCGAGCGGGTCAAAGAGGTACCAGTCGTCGTCGTTCTGAACGCGCTTCATGAACTCGTCGCTGATCCACACGGCGGTGTTGGCCGTGCGCGTACGACGGTAGGGGTCGCCCGAGTTCTGACGCAGGTCGAGGAACTCCGGGAAGTCCATGTGCCAGTTCTCCATGTAGAAGCAGAGGGCACCGAACTTCTTGCCACCGCGGCTCACGGCACGCAGGATCGAGTCGATGGTGTGCATGAACGGGATGGGCCCGGTCGACGTGGTGTTGTTTGAGCGAATGGGCGAGCCTTGCGCGCGCAGCTTGGTTACCGAGAGGCCGATGCCACCGGTTCCCTTGGTCAGCCACATCACGTCGCGCGTGGTCTTGGCGATGTGCTCCATGTCGTCTTGCATTTCCATGAC
>DBCH01000014.1 GCA_002292955.1 Microbacteriaceae bacterium UBA963
GAGATAATCGGCAGCCATGGCCGAGCACTCGATGTGCCAGCCCGGCCGACCCGCGCCCCAAGGTGCGGGCCAGGACGCCGAGGTCGGTTCGCCGTCCTTGTGGCCTTTCCACAGGGCAAAGTCTCTCGGACCGCGTTTACCGCGCTCGTCCGTGGCGGCGTCGGGCAGGGTTTCCTCGCCCGACTGATTCGTGAGCGCACCGTAGGCGGCGAAGCTCTCGGTGTCGAAGTAGACATCCCCCGTGTCGCCCACCACATAGGCGTGTCCGCGTTCCAGAAGTTCGGCGATGAGCGTGATCATCTGCGTAATGTGACCCGTGGCACGCGGCTCGTGATCGGGTGGGCGGATGCCAATCGCGGCGTAGACGTGGTGAAACTCACGCTCCGAGCGCTGGGCGAGTGCGCGCCAATCTTCGCCGCCGGCTGCCGCGTTGACCAGCACCTTGTCGTCGATGTCGGTCACGTTGCGAACGAGAGTGACGACCAGGCCTTGAGCTTCACACCAGCGGGTCAGAACGTCATAAGCGAGGGCGCTCCGGAGGTGTCCAATGTGGGGGCTCGATTGAACGGTCGGCCCGCAGACGTAGAGTCCCACGCGTCCCGCAACCAGCGGCACGAAGTCCACGAGTTCGTGCGCGCGCGTGTCAAAGAGTCTCAGGCCCACGCCGTCAGCCTACCGGCGGGCGTTCGGCGGACGCTTGAGCCCCACGGCCAACTCGAACTCCCGCGACGCCTTGCGGTTGTAAGCCTCAGCATCGAGCGTGAAGCCGGCATGCGGTTTCCGGGCGAAGTCCTTCATGGCCTCGGCGAGGTCCTCGACCGTTTGCGGCGTGATCGTAATGGCGCCCGCGGGAAGCACCGATGCCACCGAGCCGAACGCCACCGAGATCGACGGCACGCCGAGAACGGCTGCTTCCAACAGCACCATCGGCTGCCCTTCATAGTTGCTCGACAGAACAAAACAATCGGAGCGTTTCAGGATGGCAAAAGGATTCGATTGCTGACCCGCAACAGTCACGGATTCGCCAATCTGGCGTCGCGCAATATCCTGTTCGAGTTGCTGCCGCAGGGGTCCGTCACCAACGATCACCAATCGCGCGTTCGGAAACTCGGCATGAACCTGAGCGAACGCCGCAACGAGGCGCTCGTGGTTTTTCTCCGGCGATAGCCTGCCAATTGAGACGAACACCGGGCCCACGCGCTTTCCCCGACGATTCAGCCAACGCAGGTCGGGGCTACCATTGCCATCCGCCGCCGAACTGGCGCCGCCGGTCACCGACTCGGTGGCCATCGACGTGATGGAGGCGCCATCGATGCAGTTTGTGGCAAACGTGAACTTCTCAGGCGTGGCGAAGTCGGCCAGGTTTGCGGCATTTACGCTGGCCAGCGTGGGCGATACCGAGACGAGGTGATCGAAGAATCGGTAGAGCGTGAACAGTGAGAAGAGGTTTCTCCGCAAAGGTTGGCGACCACCCACCGTTCGCTGCGCATCGGCCCACATATCGTTGTGCAGCCAGAGGGAACGTGTATCGCCGCGACCGTGCAGCATGAGCATGGCCCAGAACGGGGAGTAACCGCTGAAGTCAACGAGAGACTCAAAGTGGGCATCTCCAAAGCAACGCTCCCACTCGGAACGCCACAGCTGCGACTCCCACGGCTCTTCAATGTGCGCACGAACCTTGGTCTTGAGATGGCGTGTGTGTCGCCGCAAGTGCAGTGCCTTGCTGCCGTTCATGCCACCCACCCGAGGTATCTGCCGGATGGCGGGATTGAGAGTGCGCGACTCAAAAAGCTGCGCGGCCGATCGGCCTGCGGGATAGGTCACCGAGACGTCATAGACATCGGTGTTGATCTCCGCGAGCAGGTTGAGTGCGGCCGACGTAATGCCGTTGGGCTTCATGCCCCCGATGTGCATCAGCACGCGCGGCTTGCGATTGTCGAATCGACGAGATCGCGCCGCGGCGCCGGCAAAGACGGCGTTGACCACGCGCTCGGTTGCCGCGCCGTCGTCCCAGCGACTAAACCGGGCGCGTGCCGTGCGGAGTCTTCTCTTGTCTGTGGCGTTTGCCGCCGCCGCCAAGCGGGCAACCTCGGTGGCGGTCTCCGCGGTAGTCGTAAACACCGGACCCGGCAGCTCGTCCAGGCCAAGGTATAGCCCGCGTGACGAGACATATTCTTTTGCGTCGGGCGCAAAAAACACAATGGGACGCTCGAGGGGGAGGAAATCGAAAAAGATGCTCGAGAAGTCGGTGACCAGAAGATCCGTGAGGCCCAGCAGAGCGTTGGTGGGGATGCTGTTGGGCACCACCAGGCCGCGCAAATCGGTACGATTCCTCGTGTAGCGGTGTGCCTGCTGGTGAAGTTTCACCACCACGAGCCATTCTGCCGGGTCGAGCTTGGCGGCGATGGCCGTGCGCTGCGCCATGATTTCGTTCAGATTGTCCACGGGTCGAGAAAACGACGCCCCGCGCCACGTCGGGGCAAAGACAACGAGCTTCCGCTCGCCCAGATCAATACCGGCAGCTGAAAGCTGCGCGGCGACATCCGCGCGTTCGAGGTCGCTCAGAAATGCGCGATCGATCCGCGGGTATCCCTCTTCGAGAATGGTGCCACCAAACAGGCCATCGAGCTTGTAGGCCTGTGCGTACATCTGATTGGTCATGTGAGTATTTGCCGAGAGAAGAAAATCCGCTGCCAAAAAGTTGCGCAGTGTGTTCGCCGACTCGAGTGCGCCACTCGGCATGTCGAAGCCCATGCGCTTGAGTGGCGTGCCGTGCCACGTGTTCAGATAGGTCTGTCCTTCGCGCTTACTGAACTGCGGGGGGAAGGTGGCGTTGTTGATGAGGTATCCCGATGTGGCCAGGGCGCGCCAGTAGCCTCCCGACCGAGGCGTGACGAATGAGACGCGCGGATGGCGGGCAAACTCGGCTCGAAAGGCGCGATAGGCACTGGCGCCGTCGAGCGCCCAGATGTGCGTCAGGTGCGAGTAATTCGGGTGATCGACGAGGTACCGAAAGATGGCCTCGGGATTACAGAGCGCACCATTTCCGGCAAACGATTCGTAGAGCACAGTGGATGCTCGCACCGGGCGGGATCGCCAGTAGGCGTGGATTTCGGACGCGGCAGCTCTCGGAAGTCGGCGAACAATTTGCTTCAGTTTGTTGATGAGCATGCCGCGGAACAATCCCTTTCCCTTGCAGTATCAAGGCTAACCGACGGGGAAGGCTCCCCCGACCGGTTCCGGTCACTGAGCGGGGGTTTAGGCTGGGTGCCATGAGCGAGCAGATCATTGTTCATCCGGTGCACGGAACGCCGAGCGTGCCCGCGAGCGCGTTCCTGGCGCCGGGAGCACGCCTTATTGGCAACGTGGCTCTGGGCGAAAACGTCGGGGTGTGGTTCAACGCCGTGCTGCGCGGCGACGGCGACGCGATTGAGATTGGCGACGGCTCAAACATTCAAGACAACGCTTCGGGGCACAGTGACCCGGGAAGCCCACTGCGCGTGGGGCGAAACGTGTCGGTGGGGCACAATGCCGTGATCCACGGCTGCACGATCGGCGACGACTGCCTCATCGGCATG
>DBCH01000082.1:0-7634 GCA_002292955.1 Microbacteriaceae bacterium UBA963
TCAGCGCGCAGGGTCAAACCGATTCTCTCCGCGTTGGGTCATCGTTTTTCTATGGCTGAGAAAATGCGCGCACTCCAGTACACCACCGTCGGTAAGGCTCCCGAGATTGTTGAGCTTGATCGACCAACGCCCGGGCCCGGCCAGGTGCTCCTCAAGATCACTGCCGCCGGCGTGTGCCACTCAGACGAGTTCGTGATGAGTCTGCCCGAGGACGTCTTCACGACCATGGGCTGGCGCACGCCGATGACGCTGGGCCACGAGGGTGCCGGCACGGTTGCCGAGTTGGGCCAGGGAGTCACCGAGTTCTCCGTGGGCGACAGCGTTGCCGTCTATGGTCCGTGGGGTTGCGGGGTCTGCGACTACTGCGTGGTGGGCAAGGAGATGCTGTGCCCGCACGCGGCCGCGCTCGGCATCCAGGCTCCCGGTCTGGGGGCTCCCGGTGCCATGGCCGACTACATGATTGTCGATACCGCCCGCCACCTCGTGCCGCTGGGCGACCTCGACCCGGTGGCCAGCGTGTCACTCACCGATGCCGGCTTGACGCCGTACCACGCCATCAAACGCTCACTCCACAAGCTCACGCCCGGCAAGGTGGCGGTGTGCATTGGTGCCGGCGGACTCGGGCACATGGCCATTCAGATTTTGCGCGCTATCTCGCCCGTGACCGTGGTGGCACTCGACGTGAGCGAACAGAAACTCGAACTGGCGCGCGAAGTGGGGGCCCACCACACGTTCATGAGCGATGCCACCGCCGTTGAGAAGGTGCGTGCGCTCACCAACGGCGTGGGTGTGGCCGCCGTCTTCGACTTTGTGGGCAACGATGTGACGGCCGGAATGGCCGGGCAGATGGTGGCTCCCGAGGCGGAAATTTCGATTGTGGGGGTGGGCGGCGGATCGCTCCCCGTGGGCTTCGGCATTGGTCCGTGGGACGTGGCCGTGCGGTCGCCGTACTGGGGATCGCGCCCTGAACTCATCGAGGTCTTCGAGTTGGCGCGGGCCGGCAAAATCTCGGTGGAGCACGAGGTGTTTGCGCTCATCGACGGCCCCAGGGCCTACGAGCGGTTGCACGAGGGCACTCTGCGCGGTCGCGCCGTTCTGGTGCCGTAGGCCACCGGAGTAGCCAGGGCAGAAGCTACGCGAGTGCCTCGGCGATGGCCCGTTCAACCGTCGGCGATGTAAAGACGAATCCGTCGGCCTCGAGCGCTGTGGGCCGCACGCGCTGACTTGCGAGCAGGAGCTCATTGCCTGCTCGACCCAGCAGGAGACGAATAGCCCACCCCGGTGCGGGCAACCAGAACGGGCGCTTCATCGCGGCGGCGAGAGCGCGCATCACCTGTCGCGACGTCGCCTCCTCGGGGCCCACCACATTGACCGGTCCCGACAAGCGCGAGTTGAGGATGTGCACGATGGCGCGCACTTCGTCCTGCAGGCTCACCCACGGCCACCACGCGCGACCGCCAGCAAGGGGCCCTGCCGCAAAAAGGCGAGTGAGCAGTCGCAGCGGCGTGAGTGCTCCCCGAGGGGCCAAGACCAGCCCGGTGCGAATCACAGCCACGCGAACGCCCTTCGGTGCGGCGAACGCGGCGTCCTCCCAGGCACGACACACCTCGGCAAGGAAGCCGTCGCCGGGCGCGGATTGCTCGGTGAGAATCTCATCACCGCGAGAACCGTAGAAGCCCACCGCAGATCCGCTCACGAACGTTTTCGGCCGCGCGTTAGCCCGCGCCACGGCCTCAACGAGGGTGGTCGTCGCCGCGATGCGTGAGTCGAGAATGTCTGCCCGGCGCGCAGCCGTCCAGGGCATTCGTGAGATTGACGACCCGGCCAGGTTAACGATGGCCGTGAATCCACCCAGCGCATCAAGATCCAGGGGCGCGCCCGGTTGCCAGACGTGCACCATCGGATCGCCGGCTGCCCGCGACGCCTGTCGCGTCAGGGTGTGTACTTCCCACCCGTCGGCGCGAAGCGCAATCTTCAGGGCCTGACCAATCATGCCGGTACCCCCGGCAATGAGCACGCGTTGTGTCACGATTCCTCCCGAATCTCTTGCGAGAGACAGCGAGCTAAGCGGTCTTGCCTCCGCGACCGACAATACCGGCACGGGCCAGCAACACGTAGATCTGGCAGCCCAGGCAGTAGCCAAAGACCGAGTTGAGGAATGCGGCGATGAACGCAAACGCGGCGGCCACAGCGAGTCCGTAGGGCACACCGACGAGGTCAAGAACGAGGCCCACGAGCGAAATCACGAAACCGATCAGCTGCGCGAATGTGGGTGGTTTGGGGTTCTCAAGCTCGCTCGGCTTGCCCAACCGAGGGGCGATAACCGCGCGGAAGAACCTGCCGTAGGGGTGCGACTGGATACCACCGAAGGCACCCCAGGCAAACAGCACGGTGATCACGGCCAACAGCCAGAAGGCGGGATCGGCAAGGCGCTGGGGCAGCGTGGTGCCCGTTGCCACCGAGGGCCCCAGGAGGGCCAGCACAACCGTGACCGCCAACAGGACGGTGGTGATGGCGGCGCCAAAACGGGGTCCGCGCGGGTCGATGCCCTTTTGCCCGGGCTGAGCCGCGAGCGGGCTGGACTTAGATGACGTAGTTGCCATGATCTCTCCTCAGTGCAATATCGAGAGCGGTTCGAACCGCCTCGGGTCGGGGTGCTCCGCCGATGCGAGCGGCAATGGCGCCGCTGTTATCGAGCACGAGCGTGGTGGGTGTTTGCAGAATGTTAAAGCTTGACGCGATATCGGGGCGGTGTGTGATGTCCACCTCAATGTGGCGAACTCCGCTGTGTTCTTGGGCAACACGAATCAGGAGGGCCCTGGTTGCCGGGCAGCGGGAGCACATTTCCGTCGAAAACTGAACGAACGTTGCGGCCGAGCCGAAAGGTTCCTTGGTGGCGAGCTCCACGGAATGCACGAGGCGAAATCCTCGAACCTCCTGCACGCGTCCCGCCCGCAACCGAGCCACCAGACCAATCACCGACGCAACGATGACGAGTCCAGCGAAAATGCCGGCAACAATCCAGGGGTCCATGACCTTCCACGCTAGGCGAACTTTCTGCCGCAGGCCCACCCGTGTGACGCAGCGTTACGGTGCGTCACACGCCACCACGCGCCGGCGGGCGTTAGGTTTGTTGTCGTGACAGAGATTGAATTTCGTTCCGATGTGACCGTCGAGTTGGTGCGCTCCAGCGCCAATGACTCCGACGTGCTTTTTGCGGCTCGCGTTTCGACCCAGGGTGAGCTGACCCTCGAGGCGTCTCGCAGCGAGGCGTCCGCCGAAGACGCCGTTCGCGACAAGGGACTCATCAACTACCTCATGCGTGATCGCCACGGTTCGCCCTTCGAGCACAACTCCATGACCTTTTATGTGCAGGCGCCGATTTTTGTCTTCCGCGAATTCATGCGGCACCGCATTGCCAGCTACAACGAAGAGTCGGGTCGCTACCGGGAGCTTCGCCCTGTTTTTTACGTGCCCGCTGCCGATCGCAATCTGATTCAGGTGGGCAAGCCCGGCTCCTACGACTTCGAGCCGGGAACGCCCGAGCAGATTGCGCTGACCGCCGAGGCAACCAAGGCGGCCGTGACCTTTGCCTACGAACAGTACGAGCGAATGTTGGCCGCCGGTGTGGCGCGCGAAGTGGCCCGCGGCGTTCTTCCGGTCGCTACGTACTCCTCGATGTACGTCACCATGAATTCCCGTTCTCTCATGAACTTCCTGAGTCTGCGCACCAAGCGCGAGGGCACGCACTTTCCGTCGTTCCCGCAGCGCGAGATCGAAATGGTGGCCGAAAAAATGGAAGATGCGTGGGCAGCGCTCATGCCCATCACCTACGAAATGTTCAACGCAAATGGCCGAGTAGCGCCGTAGTGCGCGACTGCCGGTAGCCTTGACAAGTGAGTAATGCGGTAAATCCCTTCGGGCAGGTGCTGGTGGCGCTTGTCACGCCCTTCGACACCGAGGGTGAAGTTCTGTGGAACGATGTTGAGCGTCTCATCGACGACGTCGTGAGCAATGGTGCCGACGGCATCGTGGTCACGGGAACCACGGGAGAGACGAGCACGCTCACCGACGCCGAGAAAATCAAGCTGGTCGAGGTGGCCAAGAAGGTCGCTGGTTCGCGCGCCAAGGTCATCATGGGCGGCCCGTCAAACGAGACGGCACACGCGATCAAGTTGGTACAGGAGTCGGCGAAGGCCGGCGCCGACGCCATCATGGCGGTCACGCCCTATTACAACAAGCCCACACAAGCGGGAGTGCTCACGCACTTCCGCATGATTGCTGATGCCACCGACCTGCCCATGATTGTTTACGACATTCCGGGGCGCGCGGGCATTCCTGTTCACTACGAAACAATCCTGCGGCTGTCGCACCACCCCAACATCCGTGCCATCAAGGATGCCAAGGGCGACTTCGCCGAGGTTTCTCGCGTCCTCAACCAGACAGACCTGCTCTATTTCTCGGGTGATGACGCCAACATCCTTCCGCACCTCGCCATCGGGGCGTCGGGACTCATTGGCGTGACGGCAAACATTGCGCCGCGCCCCTACCGAACCATTGTCGATGCGGTCAATGCCGGAGACCTCGCCACGGCCACGGCCGAGCACAAGAAGCTCGAGCCTCTCGTTCGCGCCGTCATGACGCACGTTCCCGGCACGGTGGCCGCCAAGTACGTGCTGCACGGTTTGGGGCGCATAAGCACCCCGCGCGTGCGGCTACCCCTCGTGGGCCCCGAAGAGAGCGAGGCCGCCACGATTGAAGACGAGCTCGCTCTGGTGACCAACGTCGACGGGGTCGACTTCAGTAATTTCCGCCCTGACCGTAACGCTGCGGCTGGGGGAGCCCTCCCCAAGATTGCCGGCACCACGCGCTAGCAGTTCTGGGCCACTCACGATTGAGAGTTATGCCCAACGACATATTTGACCCGCCCGCCCTCGAAGCGGGCACCCTCCGCATCACGCCACTCGGCGGACTCGGTGAGATCGGCCGCAACATGGCCGTCTACGAGATGGACGGCAAGCTGCTCATTGTCGACTGCGGTGTGCTGTTCCCGGAGGAGCACCAGCCGGGCGTCGACCTAATCCTTCCCGACTTCACGCCCATCCGCGAGCGTCTCGATGACGTGCTGGCCGTGGTTCTCACGCACGGCCACGAAGACCACATTGGTGCGGTGCCGTATCTCTTGCGCCTGCGTTCCGACATCCCTCTCGTGGGTTCCGCCCTCACGCTCGCTCTCATTGAGGCCAAGCTCAAGGAACACCGCATTCAGCCGTATTCGCTCACCGTGCGCGAGGGTGCGCGCGAGAAGTTTGGGCCCTTCGACCTCGAGTTCATCGCCGTCAACCACTCGATTCCCGATGCGCTCGCCGTGGCCATTCGCACGTCTGCGGGAACGGTGCTGCACACCGGTGACTTCAAAATGGACCAGCTCCCGCTGGATGGTCGGGTCACCGATCTGCGCGCCTTCGCCCGCTTGGGAGAGGAGGGGGTTGACCTCTTTTTGCCCGATTCCACGAACGCTGACGTTCCCGGTTTCACGCCCCTCGAGAAGGACATCGGGCCTGTTCTTGAAAACGTGATTCACCGGGCCCCGCGCCGGGTGATTGTGGCCAGCTTCTCCTCGCACGTGCACCGCGTTCAGCAGGTTCTCGATGCCGCCGTCGCCAACGGCCGCAAGGTTGCGCTTCTGGGGCGCTCGATGGTGCGCAACATGGGCATCGCTTCCGATCTGGGCTATCTCAAAGTTCCCGACGGCGTGCTCATCGACTACAAAAAGGCCGTTGACCTTCCGGATGACCGCATCGTGTTTATGTCCACGGGTTCGCAGGGTGAGCCCATGGCCGTGCTCGCGCGCATGGCCAACCTCGAGCACCAGATCGAGATCGGCCCGGGCGACACCGTCGTGCTGGCCTCGAGTCTCATCCCCGGAAACGAGAACGCCGTGTACCGCGTGATCGATGGCCTCACCCGCCTCGGCGCCAACGTGGTGCACAAGGGCAACGCCAAGGTGCACGTGTCTGGCCACGCGGCCGCGGGTGAACTGCTCTACTGCTACAACATCCTGCGCCCCAAGCACGTGATGCCGGTGCACGGCGAGTACCGCCACCTCACGGCCAACGCGCGCCTCGCCATCGAAACGGGCGTTCCCGAGGAAAAAATCGTCCTGGCCGATAATGGCACCGTCGTTGACATGCGCGACGGCGTGGTGCGCACGGTGGGCCAGCTCGATCTTGGCTTTGTCTACGTCGACGGCGCTACCGTGGGCGAGGTCACGGACGCCGACCTCAAGGATCGTCGCATTTTGAGCGAAGAGGGATTCATCTCGATCATCGTTGTCGTTGATGCCGCCACGGGACGCATCATTGTGGGCCCCGAGATTCACGCCAAGGGATTTGCCGAAGACGACGCCGTGTTCGACGAGGTGAAGCCCGCCATTGCGGCGGCCCTGACGGACGCCGCCCGCAACGGCGTTCGTGACACGCACGCACTGTCGCAGGCCGTGCGCCGCGTCGTGGGGCAGTGGGTCAACAAGGGCTACCGTCGCCGACCGATGATTGTGCCGGTCGTCATCGAGGCCTAGCGTTTTTTGGTGCCACCGGTCTCGGCACCACAGAGTTGCGGCGCCCGTGTCGTGCACATCGTGTCGCGCAATTCGCGTCGCGCGTGAGATGAGCGAAAAACCAACACTCGCACCGATATGACGCCGATTGTCAGGGCACACACGTAGCGTTAGGCCATGGCTTCCGGCACGAAATCGTCGCGCTCCGGATCGGCGCGAGGCGGTTCGGCGCGCCCGACCGCAGCGCGCTCGCGCTCGTCGGCGTCTCGCGCCAAGAAACCCGCGGTAAAGACCCGGGAGTATTCGGGTCTCGCTCGGTTGTGGATGGGCATGGCGCACACCGTGGGTGGGGCCGCGCGCATGCTCGGCCCGGAAAAGTTCGGCAAAGAAGAGCGACGAGATGGTGTGCCCTTCGCGCTGGTGCTGCTGGCCATCGCCGGTGCGATTGTGCAGTGGTTCCTGGTGGCCAATCCCATCGCCCAAACAATTTCGGCGTACACGTTTTCCGGCATGTTTGGGGTTATCGCCTTCGCGCTCCCCGTGGTCATGGTCGTCCTCGCCGTCTGGCTTTTCCGACACCCCAGTTCGGTAAACGACAACAACCGCATCGGCATCGGCGTTGTTTTGCTTCTGCTCGCCGCGAGTGGCATGGCCTACGTGTTCTCGACGCACCCGGCTCCGGCAGAGGGACTTCCGGTGCTGGCGCGCGGCGGCGGGCTGCTCGGTTGGCTTGTCTCGGGCCCACTGAGTGTGCTCATCACGCCCGTCGGATCGGGCATCACCATGGGTGTGCTGGCGCTCCTGTCCATTCTGATCATCACCAAGACACCGCCCAACCGCATCGGCAGTCGCCTCGGCGAGGGCTACGAGTACCTCTTCGGCGGCGCGCGCGAGGTCATTGATGCCGGCGACTCCGGCGAAATCACCATCGAGCGTGATCCGCACCAGCCGTGGTGGCGGCGCAGCCGAACCCGGCGCGAAGAGGAGACGCCCTTCGACACACCCGTTGTGCGCGACGATGTGCTGGCCCCCACGCGAGATTTGTCGGTCGATGAGCTCGAGGCCGAGCTCGACA
>DBCH01000082.1:7729-8015 GCA_002292955.1 Microbacteriaceae bacterium UBA963
ATGTGCCGGCACCCGCTGCCGCGGCGACGAGTGGCGAGCAGGCGGCACGACCCTACTCGCTGCCGTCGGGCGCCCTGCTGGCCTCCGGGCCGCCGGCAAAGTCGCGCTCGGCCGTCAATGACGAAGTGGTGAAGTCGATCACCGACGTGTTGCGTCAGTTCGATGTCGACGCCAAGGTCACCGGCTTCAACCGCGGCCCCACGGTCACCCGCTACGAGATTGAACTCGGCGATGGCGTCAAGGTGGAGCGCGTCACCGCACTGACCAAGAATCTCTCCTACGCCGT
>DBCH01000022.1:0-2810 GCA_002292955.1 Microbacteriaceae bacterium UBA963
TCTCGCGTCAGCACAAGTTCGAGTTCGCTCAGTGCGCGGTCGAGGGCAAGTCGTAGCAGGTCTTCTTTTCCGGTGACGTGATAGTAAATTGCAGATTTGCTGGTTCCAAGTCGTTGCGCCAACACGCCCATCGAGGTGGCCTCGTAGCCGTGGTCGTTGAATGCCGCGACCGCGATGTTGAGCACGGCCGAAAGGTCGTATGCCTCGCGACCGGTGCGACCGTTGCCGGTGCTGCGGGCGGGTGCCGTCTGTGCCATTTTTTTCTCCGAAACCGTTCGAAATCTGACCCTACCCGAATCCTTGCTTGGACCCACCGAGGCTGTTATAGTCTACTGAACGCTCGGTAAGTAGAACAAAGGAGATGGCATGTCGGTCACCCGCGCAGCAAACACAGACGACGGTTCAATCGACGAAGCCGGCGCCGCTCGTTTTGCCGAACTACTGGCTAACGAACAGCGGGTCGAGCCCACAGACTGGATGCCCGAGGGGTATCGAAAGACGCTCATTCGTCAGATTTCTCAGCACGCTCACTCCGAGATCATCGGCATGCAGCCTGAGGGCAACTGGATTACGAGAGCCCCCAGCTTGAAGCGCAAGGCCATCCTCATGGCCAAGGTGCAGGACGAAGCGGGACACGGCCTTTACCTTTACTCGGCTGCGCAGACTCTGGGCGTCGATCGCGAGACGATGTTCGAGCAGCTCATCACGGGCGCGGCCAAGTACTCGTCAATCTTCAACTACCCCACCCCAACCTGGGCCGATATGGGATCCATCGGCTGGCTGGTCGACGGAGCGGCCATCTGCAATCAGGTGCCCCTGTGCCGCGCATCGTACGGTCCCTACGGGCGCGCGATGGTGCGCATCTGTAAAGAGGAGTCGTTCCACCAGCGCCAGGGGTTCGAAATCTTGCTGCATCTCATGCGTGGCACCGAGGCACAGCGTGCGATGGCGCAAGAGTCGGTCAACCGCTGGTACGCCCCCGCACTCATGATGTTTGGCCCGCCCGACGACGATTCGCCCAACTCGCGACAGAGCATGGCCTGGAACATCAAGCGTTTCAGCAACGACGACCTCCGCCAGCGTTTTGTCGACATGCTTGTGCCCCAAGCAGAGATTCTGGGAGTCACCCTTCCCGATCCGCACATCAAGTGGAACGAAGAACGCGGGCACTATGACTTCGGCGACCTCGACTGGACCGAGTTTTACGAGGTTCTCGCGGGCAACGGCCCGGCCAACACCATTCGGGTTGCCCGACGCCGCGAGGCTCACGAGGAGGGCGCTTGGGTTCGCGAGGCCGCGCGTGCTTACGCCGATGCCCGTGAAGCCGAGTCACGCGCCGCGCAGAAAATCGCCTCGTGACCAGCCCGGGAGATTCCGGCGGTCGTGAAACGTGGCCGCTGTGGGAGGTGTTCGTGCGATCCAGCAGGGGACTCTCGCACGTTCACGCAGGTTCTCTCCACGCGCCTGACGAAACCATGGCAGTGCGCAACGCGCGAGACCTCTACACCCGGCGCGCTGAAGGCGTCTCGATCTGGGTCGTACCGGCATCGGCCATCACGGCGTCCGATCCCGATGCGCGCGGTGCGTACTTCGAGTCGCCGCAGGGCAAGGAGTACCGCCACGCGACCTACTACACCGAGTCAGATGCGGTACCGCACCTATGACGCACACCAGTAATCGCACGATTTCAGATGCGGTGACCGCAGAAACCATTGCCACCGCGGGCGAAGTCGCACCGGAGGCCGTTGCGCGCTATGCAGTGGGACTCGGGGATGACGCACTGATTCTCGCGCAGCGTCTCGGCGCCTGGATCGCGCACGCTCCCGAACTCGAAGAAGACGTTGCTCTGGGCAACATCGCTCTCGATCAATTGGGTCACGCCCGCAGCTTTCTCACCTACGCCTCCTCGGCGTGGGGAAAAACTGAGGATGACCTCGCCTACTTTCGTGACGAATCCGAATTCTGCAACCGTCAGCTCTTCGAGCAGCCCAATGGCGACTTTGCCCAGACAATTGCCCGGCAGCTTGTGGCCTCCGTCTACTTCGAGGGTCTCTACCGGGCGCTCTCGCTCTCGACAGACGCAACACTGGCGGCGATCGCTGCCAAGGCGGTCAAAGAGGTTGACTATCACGTCGACCACAGCGTTCAGTGGTTGTTGCGTTTGGGGCTTGGCACGGACGTTTCGCACGAACGCATGCAGCGCGGACTCGATTCCGTGTGGCCGTTCGTGGCGGAGCTCTTCAGCCCCGACCCTCTCTCAGAGAAGCTCGAGGGTATCGCCGTTGATCCGGGGTCACTTCAGGCAGACTTCGACCGGTTCGCTCAGCAGGCAATCACCGACGCGGGGCTCACGATTCCCACCGCACCCGCGGCACGTGGCGGCGGCCGTGCCGGTGTTCACACCGAGTTTCTCGGCCCGCTTCTCGCCGAAATGCAAGTGCTGGCGAGGGCTCACCCCGAGGCAACGTGGTGACGAGCATCGAGACGGTCGCCCGCCCGCGTCCGGCGAGCGGCCCTGAGCGAGAAATCTGGAACCTCGCCGCCACTGTTGTTGATCCTGAGGTTCCTGTGGTCACGATTGAAGATTTGGGTGTCCTCCGACGTGTTGAACTCCGCGAAGACGGAGGCGTTGTGGTTCAGATAACGCCCACCTATTCCGGATGCCCCGCGGTCGATGCCATGCGCGACGACGTTGTTTCAGTACTCACTGAGGCGGGATACCCAGACGTGCGTGTCGACGTGGTGCTGGCACCGGCCTGGACCACCGACTGGATGAGTGAGTCTGGCCGCGAAAAGCTCGAGGCCTACGG
>DBCH01000022.1:2897-3195 GCA_002292955.1 Microbacteriaceae bacterium UBA963
TGTCCGCGCTGCGCCTCCCTCGACACGCGCGAGACATCGCACTTCGGATCAACGTCGTGTAAAGCGCTCTACGTGTGCCGACGCTGCCAAGAACCCTTCGACTACTTCAAGGAACACTGATGGCTGCCTCGACTACCCGGCGCCGCGCTCGCTTTCACGACCTCACCATCTCGCAGGTCAGAACTCTCACGGAAGACGCGATCGAGGTGAGCTTTACCGTCCCGGACGAACTCGCCGACGACTACAGTTATGCCCCCGGTCAGTACATCGCGTTGCGCGCGACGCTCGAGGGAGAGGA
>DBCH01000069.1:0-2915 GCA_002292955.1 Microbacteriaceae bacterium UBA963
CTCACTGCGGTGACCCTAACCGCGATGTGTTTGGTGAGATCCGAGCTCTTGAGCACGTAAGCGGTCGATGTGGCGCCAACAATGTCAGTGCAGGTGGTGGGCGCCGTCGCAGTGGCGGCAGCAATTGGCGCCGTGCAACTGACCCACTGAGAGGAGTAACTGGTGAAGAGCTTGAGCGCAAGCATCTTGGACCACGTAACCGGTCCCACCATGCCGTCGGCAAGCAGACCGTACTTTGCTTGGAAAATCTTGACATTCGCGGCCGTGCGGGGACCGTAGGCGCCGTCAACCGTGGTGGGGATTCCGGCACGGGTGAGGTAGGTCTGGATTGACTTCACCGGGTATCCGTTCCTGCCGTACTTGGGGCCATCGGCGGGAATCGCCGCGGTGGGCGCACCCAGCCACTGACCCGAAGCGCCGGTCAAGGTCTGAAGGACTTTGGCCGTTCCAGTTGCCGTGGGCGGATTGACCAGCCCTCCCGCAACGGGACTGGTTGTGGGCGCCGGAGTAGAGGCCGGTGCCGGCGTTGGGGTTGGCGTAGCGGGAGGCACGACGGTAGGTACTGGTGTGGGCGTCGGCGTCGTCGTAGCAGTAGGAGTGGGCGTGGCGCTAGGAGTCGGCGTAGCGCTAGGAGTCGGCGTCGGCGTAGCACTAGGCGTGGGAGTTGCCGAGGCCGCGCCCGTTACCGCAGCGGTCGAAGCACTCCAACGAGTCTCAGCTTTTGTGCCACTCTCTGCGTAGACACGAACTGTCACGAAAGATCCCACATCCGCGGCGACAGGGCGATAGGTGGCTGCGGTGGCGCTCGCGATGTCGGTGCATGTCGTGGGGCCGACCGCAGTCGGCGAAGGAATACTCGCGGAACACCGTATCCACTGGAACTGGTAGATGGTGTGGAGCTTGAGCGCGAGCATCTTGTTCCACGTGAGGGGCCCGACGAAGCCGTCAGCCTTCAAGCCATACTTGGTCTGAAATGCCTTCACGTTTGCGGCCGTTCGCGGACCATAAGCGCCGTCGACAGTCGTTGCGAATCCCGCGCGCGTCAGATAGGTCTGGATGGCCTTAACCGGATACGCGTTGGCGCTGTATGTTCGCCCGTCGGTGGGAACCGCTGCCGTGGGCGCACCCAGCCACTGACCCGAGGATGCGGTGAGTGTGGAGGCAGTCGAGGCCGTTCCCGCAATTGTGGGCGGGTTTGTCAGGGGACCCGGCGTGAGCGTGGGGGTCGGCGTGGGGGTCGGAGTGGGTGTGGGCGTGACGACAGCCGGAACGACGACCGAGTTGGCACCCCAGCGTTGTTCGACAGTTGCGCCTCGGGTCGCCGTGACGCGCACCGTGAGATAGGAGCCGATATCCGCGGGGGCAATTGTGTAACTTAAGCCGGCGGCACCGACAATGTTCGTGCAACCAGCCGGTTGGGATGTCGCCGGAAGTGTGAGCGGGCTCGTACAACGCTGCCACTGCGTGGCGTAGCTGGCTGGTGTGTTGGCGGCAACCATGTGTGCCCAGGTTGCCGGGCCCACGACTCCATCAGCGCCGAGTCCGAAATTGCCCTGATAGAGGCGCACGTTGCCCCCAGTCTGGGGACCGAAAATGCCATCCACGTCGGTGGGGAAGCCGGCCCGCGAAAGATACGTCTGGATGGCCTTGACCGAATAGCCGTTGCTCGTTTGGGGACCGTCCGTGGGCACCGGGGCGAAGCTCGTTGCGCCGAGCCAACCGCCGACATCAGCCGACAGTGCTCGTCCGGTTTGAATCGTGCCGGTGACAAACGGATCTTTTGTCACGGTCATGCTCTTGGTCCACGTCCAAGTGGACCCCGACCCGTTGACGGCGGACACGCGAGCGCTGAGATGTTTGCCAACGGTCGCGTTTGTGAGAGTCAAGGCGGAAGTTGCGGCGCCGGAGATTGCCGAGCATCCGGCGGGCAAGAAGTTCGAGGCCGCTGCCACGGCACTCGCGCACACGAACCACTGATACGCGTATGACGTGGGTGATGCTGCCCACGTACCCGTATTCACTGAGACTGAGGAGCCGACCGCTGGTGTTCCCGCGAGAACGGGTGATGCGGTGACGCTGGGTGCTCCGATGGCGCCCGGCGTGCTGGCAGACCACACGGTTGCCGCACCGCTCGAGTTCGACCCGGTTACCGCCACGGTCAAGTACTTTCCGGCGTCCAACGCGGTCACAACGTATTGCGCGCCGGTCGTGCGGTTTGTACAACCTGCGGGTTGTGAAGAAGCAGCCGTTGCCACCACCGAGTTGCAGGCCTGCCAGCGATAGGCGATCGTCGGTTTGGGAGTGCCCAGCCATTCACCCGGAGAGGCCGTGAGGGTTGCCCCGACGGCGTTAGCGCCGGAAATCTGCGGCATCGTTGAAGCCCGAGCCGAGACCGCCTGGGTACTACCAAACCAGTCGGTGTAGTAGTTGTAGAAGTTTCGGTTTCCGTATGCTGAACATCCGTCACCCAGGCCGTATCCGGCATTGAGCGCCGCCTGATTGGGCGTGTACGGAGTGTAGATGTAGAGCGAGTGCGTAGCCTGATTAGCGATGTAAACGGGTTTGGTTCCACACACGTAGTTTCCGGCGCCGTCACGAACGGGGCTGTAGAGAAGGTTGGACACCTGACCCACGGGCTTCCACAGGTCGAAGCGCGTCTCCCAGGCGGTGCCCGGCCCGGTTCCCGGCGGCTGCGTGTAGCGCTTGAGCTGATACGAGCCGTGGTGCACCTGATTGAAAAATCCGTAATACAGAGCGTCGCACGCGGCGGTGTCGGGGCATCCCGCACCCATGGCGGCCCGGTACCTACCTGAGGACGGAGCCGTGCTGGTCACGAGACCCTGCTCTTTTTGCAGCATGACGAGAATGGCCTTTTGGCTGATGCCGCAGGCCTTGCCGACCTTGTAAATGATCGT
>DBCH01000069.1:2942-4118 GCA_002292955.1 Microbacteriaceae bacterium UBA963
CCCTGATACGTCGAACACATGGGATTGCCCGCAATGGTGCGCGTGGTCTCGGTGTAGTTCTTGAGGCAGACGTATCCACCGGCACACGAGGAAACCTTGGAATTGAGGAAAGCCTGAACCTCGGCGGCCGTCATGGCGTTGCCGTCAAAGAAGAGTGCGTCGGCAATGATGTTGCCCGCCTGAAATTGGCTCATGTCGGCAGCTTGAGCTGCGGGAGTCTCAGTGCCCACCGGCGCCACGGCAACAAACATGCCGACCGCGAGTGCCAGCACACTCACCGCGGCGATTCGCGCGCGTGACACCAAGCGACCAAACAAAGACATACTCGTAATAATAAACCTCTTCTTGAGATTTTTCTGGGAATAAACGACCGCGTATGCCAAGATTTGGCCAAGATTTGAGGAACGCTAGATCTTGCTCGCGCGGATCTCGTGCCCCTGGCTGGTGAGGCATCGGCCCGTTGCGAGGTCGAACTTCCAGTCGTGCAGGCTGCAGGTGAGCACGCCGTTTTCGATGGTGCCGGCCTTGCTCAGGTCGGCTCGGAGGTGCGGGCAGCGGCGCTGCACCAGCCAGTCGTCGATGCGAATGTCCTCGCCCGTGTCGGACTGCTCGGAGTACCAGTTCTCCACGTAGTCGATGCGCTCCTCCGAGAGGCACTTCATGAATGTGTAGAGGTACTCGTTGAACTTGCCGATGCGCCCGGCGGTGAACCGCACCGAGAGAAAAATGGAGTTTGACCAGTCAATCTCGTGATCGCGCAGGTTGGTGGCCACAAGGTCGGCGGGAATGGTGAACCAGTAGCGGCACGCTTCGTCGTTGAAGCGGCGCACCTCACCCTTGGGGAAGTCGGCAACCAGGTCGTCATCACCGATGGTGAAGCGCACCAAAGCGCCGATGCCGTCGCACAGAATGGGGGCGCGCTTCATCAGTGGCTCCCACCAGGCCTTGATCTGGTCGAACAGGTCGGCAGGAACCGGCGCGCGGCTCGCCTTCTCGGCAATCATCTCCGCCTGGCGCGTGGCTCGCTGGTTTTCGAAGTAGTCCCACTTATTCGCGAACATGTGGGCGATTTCGGCATCCGTAAAGAGTTCGTTGGTCACCGTGACGTTGCCGTTGTTGATGTCGACCACCGTGCCCGGCATAAAGACATGGCCCGCCGTCTCGGGGTGTGACTCC
>DBCH01000108.1 GCA_002292955.1 Microbacteriaceae bacterium UBA963
GACACCGGATCAAAGTTTGCGGCCTCAATAAGAACGTTCGTGGTGGTGCTCGTGATCTCGGTGCTCGCCCCGCCCATAACGCCGGCCAGGCCGATGGCCCCGGAAGTATCGGCAATCACGAGGTCTTCGGCGTGCAGCGTGCGCACCTGCTCATCGAGCGTGGTGAGGGTCTCGATACGACCCTTCGGGTCTACTCGACCAGCGGAGTCGGGGCCCTTCGGCCTCGATACGTCGCCTTCGGCGACTACTCGACCGGCGGCATCTCGACCAGCGGCCGAATTCGCGCGCCGAACGGTGAGCCCGCCCGTGACCTTGTCGAGGTCGTAGCCGTGGATGGGCTGGCCCAGCTCGAACATGACGTAGTTGGTGATGTCCACGACGAGTGAGATGGGGCGCACGCCAGCCAGGCGCAGTCGCGAGGTCATCCACCCGGGCGTGGGGCGCGTGGCGTCAACGCCGGTGACAACGCGGGTGACGAAGACGGAGGCGCCGGCGCGATCGCGGATGGGCGAAGCATCGTCGATGGTGACAGAAAAGTCGGTGCCGAATGCGTCGGCCGTGTGCGCGCCGCCCGTGGCGGGCAGGTGGTGGGCCGGATCACGGAACGTGGCGCCCGTGGCGTGCGCATACTCGCGCGCCACACCGCGAATGGAGAACGCGTAGCCGCGATCGGGCGTGACGTTGATTTCGACGGCCGAGTCGTCGAGACCCAACAGGCCGGCAGCATCCGCGCCGATTTCGGGGTCGAGACCGAGTGTGGACCAGACGAGGATGCCCTCGTGATCCTCGCCCAGGCCGAGTTCCTTGGCCGAAGCCATCATGCCGTCGGACGTGTGGCCGTAGGTCTCGCGCGGCGTGATGGCAAAACCGCCGGGCAGAACCGCACCGGGAAGAGAGACGATGACCTTGTCGCCCACGGCAAAGTTCTTGGCGCCACACACAATGCCGCGCACCTCGTCGCCCGTGCCGCCGAACGCCGCATCAGCCGCCTTCTCGCCGGGCTTGGCCACCCGCACCTGACACCAGCGAATCGACTTGCCGTTGCTCTGTGGCTCCTCAACGAACTCGAGCACCTCGCCCACAACGACCGGGCCCGTCACATCGGATCGGTGGATGTCTTCTTCTTCGAAGCCGACCTTCACCAGCGCGGCGTGAACATCCTCGGGGGTGGTGCCGGGAGCAAGGTCAACGTATTCGGCCAGCCAACTGAGCGGAACGCGCATCAGACCACCATGCCGAACTGCTGCGAGAAGCGCACGTCGCCCTCGACCATGTCGTGCATGTCGTGCACGCCGTTGCGGAACATGAGTGTGCGCTCCACGCCCATGCCGAACGCGAAGGCCGAATACTCCTCGGGGTCGATGCCGGCCGAGCGCAGCACGTTGGCGTTGACCATGCCGCAGCCGCCCCACTCAATCCAGCGCGCTCCCCCGGCGAACGTGGGATGCCACACGTCGAGCTCGGCGCTGGGCTCGGTGAACGGAAAGTAGTTGGGACGCAGGCGAATCTTGGCGCCCTCGCCAAACATAAGGCGTGCGGCGTGCTCGAGCGTGCCGCGCAGGTGTGCCATGGTCAGCCCCTTGTCGACGGCCAGACCCTCGAACTGCGTGAAGACGGGGGTGTGCGTGGCGTCGAGCTCGTCGGTGCGATACACCCGACCCGGAGCGATGATGTAGATGGGCGGCTTTCGCGTGAGCATGGTGCGCACCTGCACGGGGCTGGTGTGCGTGCGCAGCACGAGGTGCGCCTCGGGTGGCTCGACGAAGAAGGTGTCTTGCATGGCGCGCGCGGGGTGATCCTCGTCGAAGTTGAGGGCATCGAAGTTGTACCACTCGCTCTCGAGCTCCGGGCCCTCGGCGATCTCCCACCCCATGCCCACAAACGCATCGCACACGCTCTCCTGCAGCAGCATGAGCGGATGCCGGGCGCCGATGCGTGTGCGCGATGCGGCTGCGGTGACGTCGACGGACTCGGCGGCGAGTTGCGCGGTTTGCTCGGCGGCCACCATCTCTGTCTCGCGCGCGGAATAAGCCTGATTGGCCTGCGCGCGCGCCTGGCCCACGAGCTTGCCGGCGGCAGCCTTCTGATCGTTGGGAACATCCTTGAGCGCGGCATTGAGCGCGGCCAGCGGCGATGCCTCTCCCACGTGAGCGTTGCGGATGGCCTTCAGGCCCGCAGCGTCAGGTGCGGCCGCGATGGCGGCAAGCGCCGCGCTGAGCGCCTCAGATACAGCGGATTCGCTGATTTGAGCGGCAGGATTCTCGGCGGCAGACACGCTTCCGAGTTTACTTGTCGTTAGACAATCCCGAGGAACTCGCCGACCCACAAGCGCACGCGCGCCAAGCACTGTGGAGACACCGCGCCCAGGTGACCTTGTATTCGATCGCGCGACATCACGCGAACCTGCTCGGTCATCACCCATGAGTCCCGTTGCAGACCGGTTTCACCCATCACGCGCACATGATTAGCCCAGTTGCGACGTGCGCTCGTGACGGGAGCGACAAGCATCAGGGTGTCGGCAAGCTCGAGATGATCCGATGATGAAACGACAACGTAGGGACGACGTCCGCCTTGCTCTCGACCGCGAATCGGACTCGCGTCGGCCCACACAATTCTGCCCGAATGAAGGGTTTGCACGGTCGCATCTTGAGTCATTAATTGGCTACCGTGCCCTTGCCCGCATGACGAGCAACATACGCGTCCCATTCCTCTTGCCATTCGTCGGCAACAGTTGCCCCATCCCATGGCACGTCAGCTCGCTGAGGCTTAGCCTCTTGGGCGTAGTCTTCCCAGTCTTGAGAACTCATGGCTGCCACGGAGGCCCTCAGCGAATCCCAGCGCTGTTCGCGGTCTGCCATGGAGATGAGCTTGTTGAGGTACTGGTCAATGGTGCATTCTTGGCGCTTGGCAAGAACTTTCAGCTTGTCGCGTGTATCGGGCGACACCTTGATGGTCGTCGGCAACTTGGCTGGTGTTGTCATACTTTGAGAATACCAAACGATTGTCGGCACGTCTCAAGTTTTCAACAGCGAAGGGGCCGAGCCATTCGGCCCGGCCTTTCATCGATGTGTGGCTGCAAACTAGCCGTTGCGACGACGGCGCACCATGACCAGTGCGATCAAGCTCACTCCGCGGGCGGACCGATAGTGCGACTGCGGCCACGGAACTCGGCCACCGCCGTATCCGTCTCGTCGCGCACCGTGACGTCATAGATTCCGCTCCGGCCGGAGCGCGACCGCACGGAGGCGTGGGCCACCAGACGCTGCCCCAGCTTTACGGGCCGCAGAAAGGTGATGTCGGCGCCCGCGGCGAGGGTCACCGCCGAGGAATCATTGCATGCGAAGGCGAACGCGGTGTCGGCCAACGCGAAGATGAGCCCGCCGTGCATGATGCCGAAGCCGTTCAACATGTCTTCCCGAACCAGCATGGTGGCGACCGCGTGACCGCTCTCACGCTCGACAATCGTGATGCCGAGAGCGGCCGATGCGGCGTCTCGCTCGAACAAGTCTCCGTCGGTCATCGCGCTGCGCTGCCAAACACCGGCGGACGTTTTTCTTGGAAAGCCGAGAATCCCTCGCGGTAGTCATCGGTTGTGCAGAGGGCTCCCTGTGCCACGTTCTCGTGATCAACGGAGGCCCACAGGCCGAGGCGTTCGTCGCGAAGTTCTCGCACCAGCTCCTTGCTGGCGCGGAATGCTTCGATGGCACCGGTTGACGCGCGAACCACGCGTTCTCGGGTGAAGTCGAGCAGCTCGGCCTCCGGCACAGCCCTGCTGAACAACCCGGCCGCAACGGCCTCGGCGCCGCTCATCAGCTCGGCGGTGTAGATCAGGTCGAGCGTGCGATGCGCTCCGAGTCGCTCGAAGAACAGCGCGTGCCCGCCCGAGTCGAGCGTTGCGCCCAGGTTGGCAAAGGGTGAACCAATCTTTGCGTTATAGGCCACATAAACCACATCGCACGCGATGAGTAGCCCCAGTCCGACTCCCAGACACGCACCCGTCGCCGCGGCAAAGGTAGGAGCCGGAAATGCGGCGATTTGCCGAAGGAGCGGGGTCACGCGATCTGCGAGGTAAGCCGTGGCATCGTCCGTTTGCGGAACCACATTGCTGATGTCACGGCCCGCGCAGAACGCCCGCCCCTCACCCCGCAGTAGCACAGCGCCGACGCGTGCTTCTTGAGCGGCGGTGAATGCCAACCCTAGGTCGACGAGGTCTGTCTCGTTAACCGAATTGAGACGTTCGGGGGCATTGAGCACAATCTCGGCCACCGCGCCGGTGATGGTGAGGTCAATGGACATCAGTTCTCCTAGGAGTCGTAGTTGATCTCGACGAACTCGCTCGTCGGAATGGACTGACAGGTGAGCACGTAGCCGCGCTCGAGTTCATCGGGTTCAAGAGCATAGTTCTCGACCATGTTGACGGTGCCCGACACCACGGTTGCTCGGCAGGTACCGCACACTCCGCCAGCGCAGGCGAAGGGCACGTCTGGTCGCACCCTGAGCGCTGCGTTGAGAATGCTCTCGTTGCTGTGCACGGGTGTCGTGACGGTTGCCGATGTTCCGTCGAGGCGAAACGTGATTGTGTGCACGTCTTGACCCGCTTCAACCACTACCGGACGTCCAGATTGGCCTCCGAGACCCTCGGGCCGTCCGGTGGTGAACAGTTCGTACCGAATGTCGTCTGCAGCGACGCCATGCTCAGCGAGGGTGTCGCGAACCATCTGAACGAGGTCGAAGGGTCCGCAGATGAACCACTCGTTGACGTCGGTTGGTGAAATGAGTTGTTGCAGTAGCTCGTTGATTTTTTGCTCGTCCAGACGACCCGA